>JBEKHQ010000560.1:0-3441 GCA_050012195.1 Bryobacteraceae bacterium
ACCGCAGAGCGTCGTTTATCACGAGCATCGCGGGACCATCGGGAAACGATTCAGCGCCTCCGAAATTGACCAGGTGCTGAAGAAAAACTTCATTCTATTTTGCTGGAAGAATATTCACGAGTGGCGGCGCCTGGGCCCGCATTTCTTCTACACCATTGCGGGCGCCATCCTGAGTGTGCTGTTCGGCGACTCGCCCGAGCGAGCCAACCTCTCCGGGTTGTGGCGGGCTTTTCTGCAATTGCCGGCCGCGCTGCGCTCTCGCGGGCACGCGCTCTCTGTCGCCGCAGTGTCCGACACCGAAGCCTTCCGCAGGCCGCTGGCGGGATACTTCCGCGACCGATTCGAGCAACTTCCGGAGAGCCCCGCCGAGCCTGCAGTGTTGTTCGTTTCGCCCTACCCGATCTGTCCTCCGATTCATGGCGGCGGAGTGTTCATGTATCAAACCGCGCTGGAGCTGGCGCCGCTTTGCTCGTTGCACCTAGTGATCCTGCTCGATCACGAATGGGAGCGCTGGCATCATTGGGAGCTGGAAGAGAAAGCGGCGTCGGTGGAGTACCTGGTCCGCATGGAGGGGAAGCCGAAGGAGTTCGGCTCGATTCTTCCGTTCGCGGTGCGCGAGTTCGCGAGCGCGGATCTGGAATGGCTCTTGCATCGCGAGATTTACCTGCGCGAGATCGACGTTTTGCAGCTCGAATACACCGCGCTCGGACAATACTTCTGCGAATTCCGCCGGCTCGCCTGCGTGCTGTTCGAGCACGACGTCTATTTCCAATCGATCGCGCGCACTTGGCCGGGCATGCGGGGCGCCACGCGAAAGATGAAGGCCGCCTTCGAGTATCTTCGCGCACTGCGCTACGAGCTGAGCATTCTGCCGAAGTTCGATCGCATTCAAATCTGCAGCCCGGAGAATCGCGATTATCTGCTGTCCTTTCTGCCGAACCTCGGCCACAAGCTGGACGACAATCGCGCCGGAATCGCGACCTCGCGCTACCAATTTCAAACCGACGGCCGGGAACCGTGCACGATGCTTTTCCTCGGCAGTTTTCGCCATCCGCCGAATCAGGAAGCGCTGGACTGGTTCACTAACCAGGCGCTGCCCGCCGTGCTGAGGCAGTCGCCGAATGCCCGACTCGTGATCGTGGGCGCCGACGCTCCGCCGCGCCACTCGCTGCCCGATCTCGCGAACAACATCGAGCTGCGCGGTTTCGTCGAGGACGTGCGCGAGCCGCTGGGCCGCTATGCCGTTTTCGTGTGTCCGATTCTCAGCGGATCCGGCATGCGGGTGAAATTGCTGGAGGCGTTCTCGGCTGGAATCCCGGTGGTTTCCACGCGCATCGGCGCGGAAGGACTGACCGCCACGGACGGCGACATCTGCTCGCTGGCGGACGATCCGTCCGAGTTCGCCCGGAAGATCGTGGAGCTTTTCACGGATTCTGAAAAAGCGCGCGTGCTCGCGGAACGGGCGCGCGAACGAGTGGTCGCCACGCGCGACATGGGCGTGCTGACGCGCAATCTGGTCGAGAGCTATCGCGAAGTGTTGCGATCAAAGCGCCGTCGCTTCTAACGAGCCGAGCGAATAGCTGGTGCTGCGTCCGCCTGCCGGATTACGCACCAGAAGGCCGCGTTCCACCAGCGGCAGGATGTCGCGAAGAGCCGTGTCCTGCGAGCATTTGGCGAGCGTCGCGTATTTGGATGTCGTGAGCTTGCCCTCGAAACCGTCCAGCAGGCGGTTGAGCACCAGGCGCTGACGATCGTTGATCGAAATTTCCGTTAACGCTTCCCAGAAACGCGCCTTTCTTAGAATCGACGCGAGAGTAGTCTGCGCGCCAAGGATCGCCCGGCCCAGACAAGCGAGAAACCATTCCATCCAGCGCGTGATGTCCAACGCGCCTTTCTGCGTCGATTCGAGAATGTCGTAATAGGCATCACGCTCTAGCCGGATTTGGGCCGACATGCTGTAAAAGCGCTGTGGGCTGTTTTCGGATCGCGCGAGCTCCATGTCCGCGATCGCGCGGGCGATGCGGCCGTTGCCGTCGTCGAACGGATGTATGGTCACGAACCATAGATGCGCCAGCCCGGCTTTCAAGACGGGATCGATGTCGGCGCCGGCATTGAACCAGCCCAGGAATGCGTTCATTTCTCCGTCGAGCCTTGATGCCGGGGGCGCCTGGAAATGGACGCGCTCCCGGCCGTACAAGCCGCATACAACCTGCATGGGTCCGGTGTTGTCGTCGCGCCAAGTACCCGCCCTAATTTTGCCCATGCCGCTGCGGCCTGTGGGGAACAACGATGCGTGCCACGAGAAGAGCCTGTCCGCCGTGAGCGGCCGATCATAGTGGCGCGTGGCGTCAAGCATCATCTCCACGATACCGTCCGTGTTTCGATCCGATGGCTTGAGCGCGCCGATATCGATCCCGAGTTTGCGGGCGATCGAGGATCGGACGGCGCCGGTGTCCAACTTTTCCCCCTCGATTTCACTGCTCTTTAGAATGTCGGCGGTGAGGGTTTCGAGAACGGCCTCCTGGCGGAGCAAGAAACCGAGGGCTTCCATGTGACCGAGCAGCCGGCCCTGCCGGTGGCGGACGTCGACCAGAGTTCGGGCTAACCGCTCGGTGCTCCAGGTAAAGCGGGGCCAGTCCGGAAGCCCATGAATGTAGAATTCACCGCTCTCCATGCGGAGATTATACCAGAGATTCACCGCAGTGGCGTTAATTATTATACGCAAAAACTGCGTAGATTATAGGGCCTATTCTCCGCACGCTACTCGGACTCTGGGGATCGCCAGTCCGACGTCAACCTCTCAAGCGCAATTCGAACCAACTGGCTGCGCGTCCGGACGCCCGTTTTATCGAATAGCTGCTGCATGACCGCCTTCACGGAACCTTCTGAAATCTGCAAGTTAGCGGCGATCTCTTTGTTGGCCAGCCCTTCGAACACGCCTTTAAGCACAGCACGTTCGCGCGTCGTGAGTGGTTGGGAGCTACGTTGCTCCTCGGATCGGCCGCTGGCGCCCGCCACCAGCGACCGCACGGCTTTCGAATCCAGCCAGGTTTCTCCTTTCACAACCCGATAGATCGCTTCGATCAGTTGGGAGGGCGGGCTGTGCTTCAAGAAAATCCCGGAAGCTCCGCTCTCGAGCGCGCGCAAAGTGCCGGCATCATTCATTCCCGCCGTGACCATGAGCACACGGCCCTCGAAACCGCGGCTCTTGGTGCTTTCGAGAAACTGGGCGCCTTGTTCTTCGCCCAAATCGTAATCGAGCAGGACCACATCCACCTGTTCGCGATCCAGAACCGCGAGGGCCTCGCGAACCGTGGCGCAATCGCCGACGATTCGGAGATCAGGCTCGGCTTGAAGCAACCGACTGAGGCTCTCCCGGAAGAGGCTGTGATCGTCCACCAATAGAATCCGGATCTCCTGGCTCATGATTCTCTTTTCCTA
>JBEKHQ010000561.1:0-3440 GCA_050012195.1 Bryobacteraceae bacterium
CCAGCGCGGCCGGTCCGCCGGATTGAGCAGCGCGTTCCAGAAACTCTCGCGCGCCTGACGCATCGCCTTGGCTTTCCATCTGCCAGGCTCGAAGGCTGAAGTCTTGGGCGGTGGCCGCCAAGCTCATCACGAAGACCGAGAGGACTACCGTTACGAGGGTCCGCATGCGATGTTCCCTACCCTTTCCCGTTTTCCGCTGGCAAATACTGTAGCATTCGCGCCGGTCGCGCTGCTTGCATAACCTTAGCCCGTGAGCGCCTGAGTTACGTTCTCGTTTCCGGTTGCCTCTATAATTGGGGCTTGACCGAACCCCCTCGCGTTTTCAAGTACTACGATCTGCTGGCAAGCGTGTTCATCGTGGTCCTGGTGATTTCAAATCTGGTGGGGCAAAAGATTTGCGCGTTTGGTCCTTTGCGGCTAGGTGAACACCAATTGCTCTTTCGCGTAAGCGGGGCGCAGCTGCTCTTTCCGATCACGTACATTTTCGGAGACATATTCACGGAGGTGTACGGCTACGGCGGATCGCGGCGCATCATCTGGATCGGGTTCATCGCTAACTTTCTTATGGCGCTGCTAGGCAACGTCATCGTCGCGCTGCCGGCGGCGCCCGAGTGGCACAATCAGGATGCCTTCGCGACGGTGTTCCACCAGGTCCCGAGGCTGGTGGTGGCGAGCCTGATTGCATATTGGTGCGGCGAGTTCGCCAATTCGTTCACGCTTGCCAAGATGAAACTTTTGACGAAGGGGCGCTATTTGTGGACGCGCACGGTGGGATCGACAGTGGTGGGCCAGGGCGTGGATACGATCGTGCTCATGGTGATCGCGTTCGGTGGAACGATGAGCGTCTCCGTGATTGTCAGCCTGATACTGTCGGGATACCTTTTCAAGGTTGTCTACGAAGTGCTGGCGACTCCGCTGACGTACTGGATCGTCGGATTTCTAAAACGAACCGAAGGCGTCGACAAATTCGACTACGATACGAACTTCACTCCGTTCGCGACCGGGATGTAACCAGGGTGTCGCACAACCGATCGAGTTCTTCGGATCGCTCCTCAACCATGTTCGTCGCGAGCGCTTTGAGCGCAGCCATATTGGCCGTGCAGGTGTTGTCGATCCGGTGATTGCAGGCGCTGAGTGTGGTT
The DNA here is from genome assembly GCA_050012195.1 of Bryobacteraceae bacterium. Classification (GTDB taxonomy): domain Bacteria; phylum Acidobacteriota; class Terriglobia; order Bryobacterales; family Bryobacteraceae; genus Palsa-89. The sequence continues at coordinate 1,143 of JBEKHQ010000561.1, forward strand.
TGGAAGCGATAGTATCGCTGGCATTGGCCGGGAGCGTCCGGCAGCAATTGGCGCAGCTGGTAATCGACGGTACGGCTGACCCCGTCGAAGACCACGTCAAGCACCGGCATGGCCCAGCGAGCCAGCCCCCAGTTCTTGGTTTGGTCGTAAGGCAAGCTGAGACTCAATTCTCCAGTTCCGAGCGAGACCACCAGGAAGTCGCCGGACTCTGGAAATGAGGTGCGCGCTTCAACCAGCGCGCAAGCGGCGGGATTGTTGGCAAACACGCCGCCATCGATGAGGGTGTAGTGATCGGGAACAGTACCAGTCAGCATTTTCATGGGTTTGAAATAAGTGGGTGCGGCGGAAGCGGCGCGAGCAACGTCGCGGGCCGCAAAATCGTAATCCGGGTGCTCGCGTGCGTTCGAACTGCGGAAGAAGAATGGAAAACTACGCTCCAATTCGTAACTGGTAATCAGCACGTTGGTAGCGGCGTCACGCAGGCGAGCGTCGCCGAAGAATTGGTGCAGCACATGTTCGATGCCGGAGGTCGAGTATTTGGGGTGGTGCAGATTGTCGAAAGCCGTGAGCCGGTGCCAGAACGAGCGTTCGAAGATGCGCGGGCCTTCGAACTCGTACATTTCGACAAATTGCTGGGCGGAATTGAGCGGCGCGCAGGGTTGTTTGGGGATAGTCAGACCAAGTGCCAGGATGGCGCCGGTGGAAGTGCCCGCCACCAGGTCAAAGAGGTGAGCGATTGGCTGGTTCGTTCGGTTTTCGATCTCGGCCAGAAGCATGGCCGGAATGACGCCGCGTATGCCGCCGCCATCGATGGAAAGGATTCTAATCACGCAGCATCGTCCTAAGGTCAGATTAAGACCACGCCGCGGCGGCCGTGCGCGCCCGAGATCGGTAACTTGCCGATGCGCAAGAAGAAATGATCGCGGAAGTGTTGGGACCGCCGCGAGCCGTCCGCTTGACAAGAACTTAACCCTAATCCTATCATTGGGTTTGCTCCTGCCCTGTAACCTTCAGGGGCGTGGCGCGGAGCAATTTCAATTTTCATTGGCTTCGTTTTCGAGGGGGATATCAGTGATCAAGCTCGACATCATCAATGAAGTGGTAAACAAAACCGGGATTACGAAAACCAAAGCCGAAATGGCGGTGGAGACGGTTTTCGAAAGCATGAAGCGGGCGCTTTCCCACGGCGAACGCATCGAGTTGCGCGGATTTGGGATCTTCAATGTGCGGCCGCGCAAGACCGGCATTGGGCGCAACCCTCGCACCGGAGCCGAAGTAGCGATTCCTCCCGGCAAAGCGGTGCGGTTCAAGCCCGGTAAGGAGCTGCAGTCGCTGCAGTAGTAGGGTTGTCGTGGTTCCCCGCCCATTGAGCGACGGTCTCCGAGCCGCGCTCACCTTTCCGCAAAGCACAATTTCCGTTTCGCGCTGGGCGCTGCATGCCGTACTGCTGGGCGTGACTCTGGTGACCACTACGCTGGTCGGCGTGGTGCTGGCCGAGAGCTTTCAAAAGGGCCAGCCCGTCGATGTGGATCAATACTTGAACATTTTTGCGCTGCTTCAGGCGCGCCCCATGGCGCTGGCCGAGGGGCTGGCGTTTTCGCTTCCTTTGATGACGATTTTGCTGGCCCATGAGCTGGGCCACTACTTTGCCTGCCGTTACTATGGAATCGACGCCAGCCTTCCCTACTTTCTGCCGGCGCCGACGCCCATCGGGACGCTGGGAGCGTTTATCCGCATCCGGGCGCCGATTTACACGCGCCGCGCGCTGTTCGATGTTGGAATCGCAGGTCCGCTGGCCGGCTTTGCGATGCTGGTTCCGGCGCTCGCCATCGGTGTCGCCTATTCGAAAGTGATTCCCGGAATCGCAGAGCGGGGCGACTTGGTGTTCGGCGTCCCTCTCATCCAAAGGTTGATGGAATGGATGATTTTCCCGGGCGTGCCTTCGTCCAACATCCTGTTGCACCCGGTGGCGCGAGCCGCTTGGGTGGGCATTCTCGCCACGGCGCTGAATCTGCTTCCCATCGGGCAACTGGACGGCGGACACATCCTGTACGCCTTCGCGGGAGGCAGGCACAAGTTGCTCTCACGCGTTTTCGTCTTCGTATTAGTGCTGCTGGGAATTTTTTATTCCCGGACCTGGCTGGTATGGGCGGTGCTGCTGTTCTTCTTCGCGCTCCGTCATCCCGCCATTTACGATTTCCGGAAATTGGACAGCAACCGAGTGGCGCTGGGGCTTGTTGCATTGGCCATTCTGATACTGACGTTCACACTGGTGCCTATCCGATAAAGCAATCCACG
>JBEKHQ010000562.1:0-5640 GCA_050012195.1 Bryobacteraceae bacterium
CGACAAGCTCCGTCAATTCCTCATGGGTCGTAATTCTGCGACCTTCGCCCCGGGCCAGCGAGGCTTCCGCCTCATCCACGTCGGCAAGGATTTCCGCGCGGCGCCGCTCGCGCTCTTCCCTGAGCGACATGGCTTCCCGCAGTGCGTCCTCCTCGCGTTGCAACCGCTCACTCTCAATGGCTTGGCGAACGAACGCCTCCTGATCCGGCGTCAAATGGACTTCCAAATGCTAAGCGTAGGAGGCGGCCGAGCGGCGAGTCAAGCCGCACGCGCGATCATCAGCCAATCTCCCGCTTTCGATTATCTGCCGTTCGCGAACATTCTACGAAACTTCGCAGCTTCCGCATCCAACTCCTGCGGGGATGCTCCACCGACCTTGTGTTTAAGCCATACGTGCGCGAAGAGGACGGGAATGCGCACGTTGGATGCGTCCGCATAGAAAGCGTCCAGGGCGGTCCTGATCTCACCGAAGGTCATCCCCTGCATGGGTGCTTTCGCTATCAGTCCACCAGCCTCTTGACCCAGCGACAGACCATCGTACATGCCGCGCAGATACGATAGCTTCTGTGGCGGCGTCATCGTTAGCCAACCATGCCCATTAAATTGCCAAGACGTAGAGGCGCGTTCGCCGGCGGAGTCGGCCCACAGACAGACCCCGAACAAAATTGCCGAGAGGAGCATTCGTTTTTTCATTTTCAATCCTTAGTCGGAAATGTTATCACCCACGCGGCGCGGTGTTCTCAGGCCCGCGCACCCTTTTGCTAATATACCTATGGCACAAAATCTCCACGAGGAGGAGGATGAGTAAGGAAGATAGCATTGAAGTCACTGGAACCGTAGTAGAAAAATTCCCAAGCGGTCTGTTCAGCGTCCAACTGGACCAGGAGCGCACCGTGCTGGCGCACTTGGCCGGCAAGTTGCGTCGGAATCGCATTCGAGTGCTGGCCGGCGACCGAGTCACGCTCGAACTTTCCCCCTACGATCTGACCAAGGGACGAATCACTTACCGGCACAAGTAAAACCTGCTCTCAGCCCCCTGTGACCGGGGCCGCGATTTTTCCATGCGCAAGATCCTCCTGATCTTCGGTACCCGGCCGGAGGCGATTAAGCTCTGTCCGGTGATTCGCAGCCTGCGCGAACATCCAGCCCGGTTCGACGTGCGAGTGTGCGTTACGGCCCAGCATCGCGAGATGCTCGACCAGGTACTCGCGGCGTTTCACGTCCAGCCGGATCATGACCTGGACTTGATGCTGCCCGGGCAAACTCTGTTTCAATCCACGTCCAGGATTCTCGCCGGGCTTGAGAACGTGCTCCAGGCCGAGCGCCCGGCGCTCGCGATCGTGCAAGGCGACACCACCACCACCTTCTGCGGCGCGCTGGCGGCGTTCTACCTCCACATCCCGGTGGCCCACGTCGAGGCCGGTTTACGCACCGGCGATCTTCGGCAGCCATTTCCCGAAGAGATGAATCGCGTGCTCGCGTCGCACTTGACTGATCTGCATTTCGCCGCCACCGAGTGGGCCGCCGAGAACCTGCGACGCGAGGGCGTGAACCCGGGTTCGATCCACGTTACCGGACAGACCGGCATCGACGCGGTGGTATACGTTCGAGACGAACTCGAGCGCGGCAACCTGAAGGGGCTCGACTGGCCGCCTCCCGATCCAACCAAGAAGCTCATCGTCGTGACCGCGCATCGCCGGGAGAGTTTCGGGGGCGGCTTTGAGCGCATTTGCCGCGCCTTGGCTGAACTCGCGAATCGCCCGGATGTCGAGCTTGTCTATCCGGTGCATCCCAACCCGAACGTGCAGGATCCAGTCCAACGGCACTTGGCGGCTCATCCCCACGTCCGGCTGATCGAACCGTTGAGCTACGTTCCGTTTGTCGATCTGATGCGCCGCGCCTACCTGTTGATCACCGATTCGGGCGGCATTCAGGAAGAAGGGCCGTCGCTGGGCAAGCCCATCCTGGTGCTGCGCGAAAAAACGGAGCGGCCGGAAGCGGTTCACGCCGGGACCGTCAAACTGGTGGGAACCGATGAAGCCGTGATCGTCCGGGAAGCCACGCGGCTGATCGAAGACCGTTCCGCGTACGATGCGATGGCACGCGTTCACAATCCCTACGGCGACGGCCATGCCAGTCCACGGATTGCGGACTTAATTCATTCATTTTTAAGGAAAGAAGCCTGACGAAAACCCCTCGAAACAGCTATCGGCCCGCCTCTGATGTGCGCTTCGCCGCGCAATTTATCGACCATACTGGAATCAACGTTTGATTTATGGGCAATCGGAATTCACGCACCAAGTCGGTCACGCCCCACGACGACATCGCAGCCATGCTGTCCCGCAAACTGGTGGGGCAGCCGGCCGCTATTTCGGCCATCGTTCCGTATGTCCAGATGTATCGTGCGCAGCTTTCGCCGGAAGGGCGGCCGACGGGCATCTTCTTGCTTCTTGGCCCGAGCGGAACCGGAAAGACCAAGACGGTGGAGGCGCTCGCCGAGGTATTGCACGGCAATTCCAAAAAGGTTTTGAAAGTGGATTGCGGCGAATACCAGATGGATCACGAAGTGGCCAAATTGACCGGCGCGCCTCCTGGATACCTGGGACATCGCGAGACGCAGCCTCTGCTCAGCCAGCAGAAATTGAACAGCGTCAGCAGCGCGGACTGCGATCTCTCGATCGTCTTGTTCGATGAAATCGAAAAGGCCGCTCCGTCGATGACCCGCCTGCTGCTGGGCGTTTTGGACAAGGCCACGCTGCGGCTTGGAGACAACACCGCGGTGAACTTCGAAAAGACCATTATTTTCCTCACCAGCAACTTGGGCGCGCGCGAGATGAACAAACAGCTGCGGCCGGAGTTCGGCTTTGAATCGTTCCTGCCGCTCGAAAAATCCGGCGAGCATTCCAAGTTGCAAAGCATCGGCATGCGGGCGGTACGTAAAAGCTTCCCACCCGAGTTCGTCAACCGAATCGATGCCGTCGTGACTTATGAACCGCTGGATTCCGCCGCCCTGGCGGCCATCCTGGAGCAGCATGTTCGGGACTTGCAGGATCATTTGGATCGGCGTTTGGGTGACCGCACATTCCGCGTGGAAGTGCCCCAACGCAGTCGGCGGTTTCTGCTGGAAAAAGGAGTGAGCGATGAGTACGGGGCGCGCGAGTTGAAACGCGCGCTGCATCGGCTGCTGATTCAGCCGCTGGCGTCGCTGGTGGCCGCCGGGGAGATCGATCCTGGCGCGCACATTCGGGCGGATCTCGATGTCCGCAAGCAGCGCCTGGTGTTGCGCGAGGCAGTCGACGAAACATTCCAGCCGGCGTGCTAGTGCAGCTATTGGGTTAAGCTAGTTCCAGCGTGAGCGGAACGCTCTTCGTCGTAGCAACTCCGATCGGCAATTTAGAGGACTTGACGTTCCGCGCGGTCCGTATTTTACGCGAGGTGGTCTCGAAGCCGCTCGTGAGTTATCACGAACACAACGAGACCACCCGCTCCGAGGAGTTGCTGCGAGATCTTCAAGCGGGCCAGAGCATCGCGCTGGTGTCGGACGCGGGCACGCCTTTGATCTCCGATCCCGGATACCGGCTGGTGAAAGCCGCGCGCGAGCAAGGCATCCCGGTCTCGCCCATCCCCGGACCGTCGGCATTGCTGGCCTCCCTAAGCGCCTCCGGGCTTCCCACGGACGCCTTCGTCTTCCTCGGCTTCCCCCCTTCCAAGCAGGGTGCGCGCCGGAAGCTTCTCGAAGAATGCGGCGCTTGGCCGATGACGCTGGTTTTCTACGAAGCGCCGCATCGGATTCTCGACACGCTCGCCGATATCGTCGCGACACTTGGGCCGCGCCCCGTGGTCCTGGCGCGCGAGGTAACCAAGGTACACGAGGAGTTCCTACAGGGTACTGCGGCCGAGCTGTTGGCGGTACTCGCGAAACGGCCGCCGCTCAAGGGCGAGATCACGTTGATGATCGGCAAAGGCGAATCGGGGGAAACCGGCGACACGCCGCTCGATCTGGCGGTTGAAGAATTGATCCAGGCGGGCGTTCCGCGCATGCAGGCCTTCAAGACGGTGGCCAAGCGGCGCGGATTATCGAAGCGCGAAGTCTACAAGCAACTGACCGATCGCTAACGCGCTAAGGAGCGCGGCCGCGCGGGCGCTGGGCAGCATCCGGCCGGGCATTCGTTGTGGCTCGCTGGAAATTTGCCAATGGCCCGCGCTTCCGCTTGACCCATCCGCTCGGCGATCAGCTCGCGAATCATGGCGAAGAACTTAGGCCGGCAGCCGACCGTTCCGGCTCGCGCCATGCGGATGCCGCGCTCGTCCGAAATCGCGCGCGCCTCGGTGTCCAGATCGTACAGCACTTCCATATGATCGGTGATAAATCCGATGGGAACGATCACCACGTCGGCGCCCGGTTCGATTTCGCGCAGCACGTCGCCGACGTCGGGCTCCAACCAAGGCTGGCCGGGCGGACCGCTCCGGCTCTGATAGACCAATCGCCAACCGCCGATCCCGAGCCGCTCCGATACCAGCCGGCACGATTCCTCCAGTTGCCGCTGATAGTCGCTGGTTTGGGCCATGGCGGCGGGAATGCTGTGCGCCGTGAAAAGCACCTGCGCGTTCGGAATCCGATCGAGCGCCGCTCGAACTTGGTCGGCCTGCGCTTCGATAAAAAGCGGGTGATTATAAAAAGTTCGCAGTTTATCGATTTTCGGAGCCCCGGAGCCTATTTCCAAGCGAGCCCGCTCGATGTCCTCGAGATATTGACGGCAGCCGGAGTAAGAGCTGAACACGGAGGTGACGAAAGCGAGAGCTTTTTGGACGCCATCGGCCTGCATCCGGCGCAGCGTGTCGGTGAGGAACGGATGCCAGTTCCGATTGCCCCAGTAGATCGGCAGGCGCGGGCCGTGCTGGTCGAGCTCGGTCTTGAGCCCCGCGATGAGCGCGCGATTCTGATCGTTAATCGGGCTTCTGCCGCCGAAGTGATGGTAGTGCTCCGCGACCTCCAGCATCCGCTCGCGCGGCACGTTCCGGCCGCGCAGCACGTTCTCCAGAAACGGCATTACGTCGTCCGGCTTCTCCGGACCGCCGAAGGAGAGAACCAGCACCGCGTCGTAGTTCGAAGGGGACATTCGTAACCATTGTAAGTGCCCAATGAACTAGGATTCGCCGGCGCGCGTTGATGTGCGGTTACTTCGTAGATGCGGGCGCCAACGCCACCGACACCGACGGACTGCACGTCACCTGCGCGGGCGTAGCTCCGCCGCAAACCGACACGTTGGCATTCGTTCCAGCCAGGCTGGTAGGCACAATCAGGTCGATCTGTTGCACCCCCGGCAATCCCGGCGCGGGTCCGGCATAGTAGGGCTGAGCTATAGCCTCTCCGCCGATGTTCGCCGAAATCACACCCGAACCCGATAGCCCGGTGGCGAAGATCTGGATCACGCTGCCGAGCGCCGCCGGTTGATTGGCGGAATTCAGGCTGTAATCCTGATTCAGGATGCCGTTCTTGAAAATGCCCGGCTGGAATGCCGCGAGAGAAATCTTCTGGGCCGCGCTCGCAACGCCGTTCACCGAGACCACCAGTTCCGAGGATGTTTTCGAAGCCAGCGCCGCCGGCACCAGAATATTGATCTGCGTGGCGTTGCTGAA
>JBEKHQ010000563.1:0-3439 GCA_050012195.1 Bryobacteraceae bacterium
CACCTTCAAAAGATCGGGCAATTCCTTTTCAGCTTCGCCTGTCGCCCTGGCTAATGCGACTCGCGCCAATTCAAACGAGTAGAGGCTGGATACATAATCGCTTTCGGCGCTGGCAACCTGTTCCTGCGCTTGCACCACTTCGACGGTGGTTGCGACGCCCAAACCGAAGCGGTCGCGCGCCTCGCGCAGGGTCTCGGTCGCGTATCCGCGATTCTGTTGCGCCAATCGGACCTGGCCCACGGCGGTTTCGAGCTCGATCAGGGCCGTCCGCACTTCCTGCTCCACTTGGCCTTGCTGGTCGGCCAGTTCCGCGTTGCGCTGCGCCAGCGTGGTTTCAGCCTGCTCGATGTCGGCTTTCACGCGTCCACCTAGCCAGATTGGCACATTCACCGAACCCGTTACCGCGAACACGCCATGCGTGGAGGCCGGATTGGGACCGGATACGCCAAAGTCGCCGCTGATCGACGCGGAGGGCAGGCGCTCGGCGCGAGCCGCCGACACCACGCGCTCCGCGGCTTGAACCTGCGCTTCGGCCGCTTTCAAATCCGGCCGGTTCGCGAAGGCATGCTGAATCTCGGCGGCGGAATCCGGGACCGTCAGTGGCGGAAAGCCGAGCGCCTCGCTCAAGATCACCTGGCGATCGAGCGGCAGACCGATCAGGCGAGCCAGCCCGATCTTCTGCTTGCGCACATCCGCTTCGAGTGCGTTCAATCTCTGCCGCTGCGTCTCCAACTCCACCAGCGTCCGCACGACGTCGATTCTGGAATTCGTACCCGCGGTTTTTCGCACCTCGGCCTGCTGATTGACGGCGCGCGCGTTTTCCACCTGAGCGCGCTGCGAATCGACGCGCGCGGCCGTGGCGAGCATCTGCAGATAGGTTCCAGCCACCGCCAGCACCACCAATTCCCGGGCATCCTTCGCCGACAGGATGGCCGCACGTTCGCTCTCTTTGGAGGCCTGCCAGTTCCGCCGCAGCACCGGATCCCAGACCGTGGCGCCGAAATTGCCCTGTAACTGGGAGTAGCTGAACGGGCCCACCACGGAGGGGATGGAGAAGTTGAGTCCGGGAGGCAGGTTGAACTTGAAACCGTAGGCGGCCAGGTTGATTTGGGTGTCGGTTTCAGACGCGCTCACCGAGATGTTCGGTAGCAGATAGCTCAACTGCTGGGCGCGTTGCGCGCCGGCTGCTCGCGCTGAGTAATTCGCGGTCAGGGCCCCCAGATTTGTCTCCAGGCCGCGGCGGACGGCGTCTCCCAATGTCAGCGCGATGGTGCCCGCAGGCACATTTTCGCCGGGAACGCTGCCCTGGAAGCCCCCTCCGATCTGGGTGGAGCTGTTGATGGTTTCCGCGCCCCCCGAAGTGGCCGACTGTTGGACGGTGACCGCTCCCGGCGCTCCTGCGCGGCCCGATGGCGGAAGCGTAATCGGACGGCTGGAGCCCGCCTGTCCGGTCGTTCCGGGAATCTGCGGCCAGGCCACGACGCAAGCCAGCCAGGCTAACGGGACGATCCTTACGATCACATCCCTGAATTTAGCATGAATACATACGCGAATGTATATAATGGAGCCGATGACCAATCCGGTCGCGCCAGCCCGCCTCAACAAGCATCAGCAGCGAACCGACGCGACTCGCAAGGCGCTGCTCGAATCGGCGCGGCGGATCTTCGCGCGAGACGGCTTCGAAGCGGCGCGGATCGAGGAGATCGCCGTCTCCACCGGCCACACCCGCGGCGCGTTTTACGCCCACTTTGAGAGCAAAGAGGAGCTGTTCTTTGCGCTGCTCGAGCAGGAATCGTCCCAGCGGGTGCAGGAGATGCGGCGCATCGTCGAACGCGCGGCCACCCCGCAAGGACACTTGGACGCGCTACGTGAGTTCTATGTCGGACGCGCTTGGGATCCGCATTGGGCCATGCTGATGCTCGAATTCAAGCTCTTCGCGGTACGGCATCCGCGCTTGCGAGCCAGGCTCGCCGCCACGCACCGCCGCATTCGCGCGTCCTTGAATCTTGCGTCCATCAACCAACTGATGCCCGCCAGCATCCGGGGCAGCGGGAAGGCCAAGGAATCGAGAAAAGTGGCGCTCGAAGCGCTGCTCAACGGCCTGGTATTAGAACGCGCCTACGATCCGCGAAGAATTTCCAACGCGCGCCTGGCCGCATTGCTGCGCCGGTTGTTCGACGCCGTGCTGGTGTCCTAAGCAGCCGCCGGTCTGGGAGCGAGCTGGTCCGCGGAAGATATCGAGCGCGGGTGCCGTATTTACTTCAAAACATGCCGGTGGTATTCTCTGGACTTGGCCAGCTCCGCGATCACGGTTCCCACACCGGCCATTCGCTACGCAGGCTGGCTGATCGCCTCCGTCGTATTCCTTGCGTTCTATTGGCGCGGCCTCGAATGCTGGTTTTTCCAGGACGATTGGGGCTGGCTCCATATTGCACTCGACCCTCGCTATAAGAGGGATGTTCTCGCCATGCTGTTTGCCCCCAAAGCACACGGCAATATTCGCCCCTGGAGCGAGAACCTTTTCTTCTTCGGCCTGTTCCGGCTCTTCGGCGTGAATGCGGTTCCCTTCCGAATGGTCGTGTTCGCCACCGTTCTCGCGGATCTCTATCTTCTGAACGCGCTGGTCCTCAGGCTTACGAATTCCGCCCTGGCTGCCTTTGGCTCCCAGATTTTTTGGATCTCGAACGCCGCCATCGTGCAAAGCTTTTGCTGGACCTGCATTTACAATGAAACCCAATACCTGTTTTTTGTCCTGCTCGCTTTGCTTCTCTTCATGGAAGGCCGGTACGGGTGGCAAATCGCGGTCTTCATCCTGGGACTCGGCTCGCTGGAAACGGCCGTCATGTACCCGTGCCTGGTTTCGCTCTATACGCTTCTTTACGACCGCAAGCGGCTGCGTCTCACCTTGCCCTTGTACCTAATTTCGGCAACCTACACTTTCATCCACTTTTGGGCCGCCCCAGCCGTGAAGACCGGGCCGTACGCTCTTCAGATCGATGCCAGGATCTTCTCGACGCTAGCCCGATATATCGAGCTGGCGCTGGGGCCCGAAAGTCTCGGGCACTTTGAATGGGCTTGGCCGGCGTGGTCTATCGTGATCGCCACCGGTTTGCTCTGCGTCGGAATTTTAGCCTGCATCGCCGCGGCGCCTAAAGCCGGGTTGCTCGGCGCGGGATGGTTCGTGATCCTGCTTACCCCCGTCCTGGCTTTGCCCACGCACATCTCCGATTATCTGCTGACCGGTCCAGCCATGGGCTTGGCCATCATCCTGGGTGCTGCACTCGCCTCCCGCTGGCGCGCAGTGAGCGCCCTGACGGCCGCATTGTACTTGCTGGCGTCCGTGCCGGCGGCGTGGAAGGCCACCGGATGGGTCTACGAACGTAGCCTGAACTCGCGCTCTCTGGTGGATGGTGTTGTCGAATATGATCGCGCGCACCCC
>JBEKHQ010000564.1:0-3438 GCA_050012195.1 Bryobacteraceae bacterium
AAACGACGGTCGTCTCTGATGGATTTGGCGTTTGCCAGACTCCTGGATGACGAGAACGCAGCTATCGACGCCGTCGAATTGAAGTCGGAGCGCGGCGCACAAGATGAGAAGGACCTGGAGCGCCCCATGACGTTGCACACGCAACGTCTGAATCTAGTGGCGACCCGGCTCAAAGAACTGGGCGCGAAGAGTGTGGTGGATCTCGGATGCGGCGAAGGGAAATTGCTGCGGCGCTTGCTTGCAGATCGGAAATTTGAGCGGATCACTGGGATGGACGTGAGCCACCGGTCTCTTGAAATCGCGTCCTCAAAACTTCGCCTCGATCGCATGCCGGAAAGACAAAGGAAGCGGATCGCGCTTAGGCAGGGTTCGCTGCTCTATCGCGACAAGCAATTGAGCGGCTTCGACGCGGCAGCTCTGGTCGAAGTGATCGAACACTTGGACCAGCCTCGATTGGTTGCGCTGGAACGGGTGCTATTCGAGTTCGCACGGCCGCGTCACATTGTGATCACCACACCGAACCGCGAATACAACGTTTTGTTTGCGACTCTTCCTCCAGGAAAGTTGCGTCACAGCGATCATCGATTCGAGTGGACCAGAGGCGAATTTACCAACTGGGCTGAGTCCATGAGTGCCCGGTTCGGCTATGAGGTTCGATTTGAACCAATTGGTCCAGTGGACGAACAGTACGGCGCGCCGTCTCAGATGGCTGTATTCTCTTTACCCACGGGCGGTGGCGAATGAGGGCCATCGAGATTCCTGAACTGTCGTTGATTGCATTGATCGGGGCGTCTGGCTTCGGCAAATCCACTTTCGGACGCCAGCATTTTCTTCCGACAGAGATACTGTCGTCGGACTTCTTTCGCGGCCTGGTCAGCGACGACGAAAACGATCAAGCTTCGACTCCGGAAGCGTTTGACGCTCTCTATTACATGCTTGAAAAGCGATTGGCGCGCGGTCGGCTGACCGTTGTCGATGCGACCAACGTGCGCGCGGAAGATCGGAAACGGCTCATTGAAAAAGCGCGCAAGTATCACTGCTTCGCGGTTGCGATTGTGTTGAACACGCCCGAGAAGATTTGTCAGGAGCGGAATGCTAGCCGCCCGAATCGCGATTTCGGACCTCATGTAGTGCGAAGGCAGATCGGCGAACTCAAACGCAGTCTGCGTGGTTTGGAGCGCGAAGGCTTCCGCCACGTTCACATCTTGGATGGTCCGGAAGAGGTGGAGATACGGCGTACGCCGCTGTGGAACAACAGGAAGAACGAGGCAGGCCCGTTCGACATCTTTGGCGACCTGCACGGCTGCGCGGACGAGTTGCGCATTCTCCTGGAGCGCCTCGGATGGGAGCGCTACTCGTTAGATGCGCCCGAAGCCCCTTGGGGCGGCGAGAGTTGGCGGCATCCCTTGGGTCGCAAAGCTGTGTTCCTTGGGGATTTGGTTGATCGCGGACCGAATGTGCTAGATACCGTCCGCATTGTTCACAATATGGCGACCGCCGGAACCGCGCTCTGCATCGCGGGAAATCACGACGTGAAGTTCATGCGTTGGCTGCGTGGCAAGCAGGTGCAGATGAAGCACGGGCTCGAACAATCGATCGCGGAAGTCGAATCGCTATCGGCAGAGGAGCGGGCAAAGGTAGCGTCGTATCTCGATGGACTGGTCAGCCACTACGTCCTTGATGGCGGACGGTTGGTTGTCGCGCACGCGGGGCTCCGCGAGGAAATGCACGGCCGCGGATCGGGTGCCGTTCGCGAGTTTTGTCTTTACGGCGAAACCACCGGGGAAACGGACGAGTTCGGGCTGCCCATTCGCTACAACTGGGCTGCTGAGTATCGGGGGAAGGCGGCAGTTGTCTACGGCCACACTCCCGTCCCCGAACCCGAATGGCTGAATAATACGGTGAACATCGATACGGGCGCAGTTTTCGGAGGAAAGCTCACCGCTCTGCGATATCCGGAACGCGAGTTTGTTTCGATACCGGCTGCGCGTGAATACTCAGTACCTATCAAGCCGCTGGTGCAGCCGGCGTCTGAAGCGCGCACCAGCCAGCAGGAACTCGATGACGTACTCGATTTGGAAGACGTCACTGGCAAGCGGTTCATCGAACTGCGCTTCCAGCGCGGGGAAACGCGTCTGCAGCGCAATATCACCATCCGTGAAGAGAATTCGATCGCGGCATTGGAGGTGATGAGCCGCTTCGCCACCGATCCGCATTGGCTCATCTATCTACCTCCGACGATGTCGCCGAGTGAAACCTCCACTCGCGCCGACTATCTCGAATATCCAACGGAAGCTTTCGCCTATTTCCGCAAGCACGGCGTGCAGAAGGTCATCTGCGAAGAGAAGCACATGGGCTCGCGCGCGGTGGTGGTGGTCTGTCGCAATGCCACAACGGCCCGGAAGAGATTCGGCGTTATCGATGGCCGCAGTGGAGTCTGCTACACGCGCACCGGCCGCCCCTTCTTCTCCCAGCCCAAGGAGGAAGCGGAGTTCATCAATCGTATTCAAACTGCTCTATCGAAGGCCGGTTTCTGGGATGAGCTCGCCTCAGATTGGTTCTGCCTGGATTGCGAACTGATGCCGTGGTCGGCGAAAGCCCGCGAATTGCTCCAGCGTCAATATGCGCCTGTCGGCGCCGCGGGTGTGGCCTCACTCGAAGCCGTCGTGAACGCTCTTAAGCAAAGCCCTGCCGCTACCGACATGATCGAAATCTACGAACATCGTTTGGATAGGCTGCGGAAATACCGCGAAGCTTATCGGCGATATTGCTGGCCGGTAGCGGCGCTGTCCGATTACAAACTGGCGCCGTTTCATTTGCTCGCATCCGAAGGGGCAGTCCATATGGACAAGACGAATCGGTGGCACATGGAGACCCTTCACAAGCTCGCAGCAGCCGATCCCACGTTCATCGTCGCTACGCCATTCGTTGAGGTGGATGTGACCGACGACTCCGCCGTCGAGCGGGCATCTCAATGGTGGGAGGCACTCACGGGCAAAGGTGGCGAGGGAATGGTCGTGAAGCCGCTCGACTTCGTTGTGCGCGGTCCCAAGGGACTCGTTCAGCCTGCTCTCAAGTGCCGTGGCCCCGAATACCTTCGCATCATTTATGGTCCGGAGTACACGGCCGACGATCAGCTACCAAAACTCCGCGCGCGTGGACTGTCGGGAAAACGATCCCTAGCCGCCCGCGAGTTCGCGCTTGGTATTGAGGCCCTGGAACGATTCGTCGCCCGCGAGCCTCTCCGTCGCGTCCATGAATGCGTATTCGGGGTATTGGCGCTGGAAAGCGAGCCCGTGGACCCTCGACTATAACACCCGTACAATGTACGTACGCTATCATGGTGGAAGGAGATCTCGCTTGCCTACGCCTACCACAACTCGCGATGACCGTATCGAATTGCGCGCCTCGCGCGAGCAAAAACGCATTCTCGCTGCC
>JBEKHQ010000565.1:0-4670 GCA_050012195.1 Bryobacteraceae bacterium
GTGTTGGCGCGTACGATCTTCAGCGCGGCGTCCGTGCCTGCGGGAAGTCCACCGCCGCCGATTTCGAGATATTTCCAGCCCTCTTGGATGCGTTTTGGGATGTCAGCGGGTTGGGGATTGATTCCGCACGCGACATGGTGATCCAAGCACGCTTTGAGGATCTTCTGAAAAGCGCCCTCCAATTCCGGCGAGTCAGCTGGAATCCCCATGGAGTAGGACAGGTCTACTCCCGCTCCCGGCCAGATCACCCCAACACCGGGCACGGATGCAATCTCATCCACTTTGGCGAGACCTTCCGTCGTCTCGATCATGATGATCGCTAGCATGTCGCCCTGAGGATTCAACGGCCAAACATCGGCATGTTGGCGGTACTCCTCGGCATCCACTCCCCAAAACCACAGGGCGTTCATAGGGCCAAAGCCACGCAGCCCGAGCGGCTCCATATGAGGCGAACCTCTGCGCTGCGGGTACCGCATGCTTCTGACCGCCAGCAGCGCTTGTTCCTTGTTGTCGACCCCATTAAAAGCGACGCCCATCAAACCAGCATCGAGCCCTTGCTTTGCGACCCACTGGGACGATTCGCGACCGTACGGCGGGAAGCGTGCAATAGGCGCCACCGAAATCTGCCCGCTGTGCTTCCGCATGCTCGCCCGATCGACCATCTCGTTCAGGAAGATGTAGATTTTTTCTACGTCCAGCGGGCCGTGTTCCATCTCCAGCCGCACGAAATCAAGATCCGACCGGGCGATGGCGTGAGCGTTATCCAGAGAGAGGTCGCCGGTGCCGGTACCCACCACCACCTTACCCTGCGCGAGCTTCTCGATTACAGGGTTGAAGTGAACCGGGGGTTGCTGTGCCCACAAGGACGCGGGGAGCAGGAATAATATCGAGATCGTCGTGCTGGCCGACCAATCCAAAAACCTTCGGGCCTGTGTCAAGGGCGGAACTCCTTTCGATCCTCAGCTTCTATGGGAATTTACAGTCCCGGTCCTGTCGCCGAAAGTCGAAACTCACAACCGTCGTCCGCAGGACGCAACCAGCAGTTTGAACAGAACCGCACGCTGCGATAGTATCGGGCGAGTAAGACCGTCCGCCGAATTCCGCGGAACGCCGTCGCGATCTGCTTTTTTGAAAGCTTAGTTTACTTGCGCGATTCAGGGTTCTGCTGCGCGTTGAATTCAGCTTCCAGTTTCTTTTCGCGCGCGTTGAAATCCTTCACTTCTTCAGCGTGCGTCTGCAGGCAGTCCATGCACTCCTTACCGCTGGCAACCTGACCTTCGGTCGAGAGATTGCGGCGAGTAGTTGATACCGTTCGCGACCGTGAGCGCCGTCCAGCCGCGCTCATCCTTGGCATCCAGCTTGGCGCCATGATCCGCCAGGTATTGGACCACCAGATTAGCTCCGCGATACGCCGCGCCATGCAAAGCAGTTTCGCCGTACATGTTGGTCGCATTAGGGTCGTTTCCGTGGTCGACGCATATCTTGACGGCTTCGAGCACCTCTTCCTCCTGACCGAGCAGCGAACCGCCATCCTCGCCGGGATTCCAGAGCATCAGGCCCGAAGCGACCATCAGCGGGGTAGTCTTGTCGGCGGACGGGATGGTTGCGTCGGCACCTGCGGCGAGAAGGACCTTCATGACTTCGACGTCGGTATTCTTCGCAGCCAGAAAGAAGGCCGTCGCGCCCAGCCGGTTCAGCCGGTTCCGCTGGCCGTCTTTCATTCCGTTCTTGGTCATCCGCGCGTTGAGAATGGCTCCCTTCGCGATCATTTTCTTGATGACTTCGATACTGTCCAAACTCCCCGTGGGAATTGGTCCGGGCGTGCCGAATCCGAGGTTGGGCCGCCGCTCCCGCACCGCCTGATGCAGCGCGTTCCAGCCGGCGCCCGCGAGGTTCGGATCCGCGCCCTTATCGAGCAGGAAATTCGCAAGTTCCCAATGCGCGTTCGCCCCCGCGATCACCAGCGCGCTCTCGCCATCGGAGACCGTGTCGTTGGCGTTCGCGCCCGCTTCGAGCAGCGCTTTGGCGGCGTCCATTTGACCTTCCCGCACGGCAAATATAAAGGCCGTAAATCCGGTGGGAGGAGGACTGGTGAACATGATGCCTGAATCGGCGTTCCGTCCGACGGATCGCGAAGGATTGCTGGTGCGCACCTTAACGTCCGCTCCAAACTCAACCAGCATGCGAATCGCGTCGGCGTTGTTTTTCCCGGCCGCCCACATAAGAGCCGTTTCGCCTCGGAAGTTATCCCGGGCATTCACGTTCGCGCCGTGAACCAGCAGCGTTTTGATGGCATCCACTTTACCGGTTCGCGCAGCCGTCATCAGGACGGTTTCGCCTTCCGGCATGGTGGTGTACGGGTCGGCTCCCGCTTTCAAAAGCCGGTCAATGATGGCCGCGTTCCCGCTCAGGGCCGCCAGCGACAGCGGTTGGACTCCGTAGCGGTTCACCGCTTTCACGTTCGCCCCGGAGGCTAGCAGCAGGTCAACCAGTTCCAGGTCGTCACGATGCGCCGCCCAATGCAGCGCCGTGGTGCCGTCGGCGGTGGAGGCATTGACATCCGCGCCAGGAGCCTTAATCAGCGCCTGGGCGGCCTGATTGTCGGCCTTCTTCGCCGCCTCAACCAGTGGCACGTTACCCGAACCGGCGCTCAGCGTAACGGCCGCCAATAGCCCAACCATCCACCCACGTTTGCTGCTCATGCCCAACCCTCCTCGCAACTGAATCCGCGTTACAGCTCGGCCAAGCGTCCGGTGCTGTCGCCGATTTTGTCCACTTCCACCCCTACCTTGTCCAGCAGGCTCAGCCCCGCGTTCATGAACGGCGTGTTCAGCGCATACACCAGGTGCCGCCCGCCTTTCATCTTCCCGCAGCCGCCCCCGGCGATCACCACCGGCATGTTGATCGGCGTGTGGTGGTCTCCGTCTCCCATCCCCGCTCCATA
Source organism: Bryobacteraceae bacterium (assembly GCA_050012195.1). Lineage (GTDB taxonomy): Bacteria > Acidobacteriota > Terriglobia > Bryobacterales > Bryobacteraceae > Palsa-89. The sequence continues at coordinate 2,945 of JBEKHQ010000565.1, forward strand.
CACCATCATCGAATGATCCAGCAGCGTCCCATCGCCGTCCGGCGTGTTCTTCATCTTCTCGATCAAATGCGTATAAATCGACATGTGATACGCGTTGATCTTGGTGTTCTGCCCGATCAGATGCGGTTCGTTCTGGTGATGCGATACCGTGTGGTGCCCCTCCGGCACTCCCACCCACGGATACGACCGGTAACTGGACTCGCGCGTGATCTGCATGCAGCTCACCCGCGTGATGTCCCCCTGATAGGCCAGGTGCAGCATGTCGACCAGCAGCTTCACGTGCTCGTCGAACTCCTCCGGTATCCCCGCCGGCTGCGTCACCGACGGCAGCGGCGTGCTGGCGTTGCTCTTCTCCGATTTCTGAATCCGGATCTCGATCTCTCGAATCGAGTCCATATAATCGCCCACCATCCGCCGGTCGCTGATCCCCAGCCGCTTCTCCAGCCGCGTCATGTCCTCGGTGATCGAATCCAGGATGCTGCGGTCCTTCTTCATCTGCGCCAGCCGCGCCGATACGCTGCCCCCGTCCCCGAACAGCCGCTCAAACACCACCCGCGGATCCCGCTCGTGCGGCAGCGGCGTGCTGTCCGTACGCCACGAAGTCGAATTCAGATACGCGCAGCTATACCCGTTCTCGCAGTTGCCCACCTGGAAGTTCGATTCCGTGGTCAGTTCCAGCGACCGCAGCGGTGTATCCCCGCCCAGCTTGTCAGCCGCATACTGGTCGATCGTCTTGCCCGCCAGGATGTCCGATCCCTCGGTCCGCTTCGCCAGCACTCCGTTCAGCCATCCGGCATGCGCCCGCGTATGCACTCCGCCGCCCTCTTTCGGGCTGATCACGCCCAGGTTGCTCAGCCCGCTCAACACCGTCACTTGCTCCCGGAACGGCTCCAACGGTTTCAGGATCGGCGTGAACTCGAAGCTGGTGCCTCCGTCCCCGGTGGGATGGAAGTTCGGCAGATACATCCCGTTCGGCACGTAGAAGAATCCCACGCGCATCGGCGCTTTCGTCACCGCCGCCGCTCCGAGCGCCGGCACCATCGCGTCTAAAAACGGTAAAGCGATCGCCGTCCCAACCCCGCGCAAAAACGTGCGCCGCGCCAATGCCTGCTTCGTGATGATCATCGCCCTTGCTCCTTGGTCGTCTCTCTTCTTCAGCCGCTGGTCCGTACACTAGAATCCCCCTTAGTTTACACATGGTTACGCAGCATTCGATGCTTTCTTTAAGGCATATTACGGACCCTAGTGGAATCTCGTGCTCGTTTTTGCCACAACCGGATATCCGCCGCGCCGGCTCTTCCGGGTTGACGCTGAGACGAGACTCAGTGTTGAGCAAAGAATCGTCTGCCGGAACAGCGACAAAGTGCGGCATAATCTACTGCCAATGGATTCGCTTCTTGAGAAAACAAAATCAACTGTTGCACCAAGTCCGCTAAGATTAACCGTTAACTTGAAGCGACCGCCGGGCCCACGCAGTCCCGCTTGCCACGGGTGTTCGGGGCTCAATTTGGGCTTCTGGTGCAAGGAGAATTTATGCCATTGAATTACCGTGCGATTCGGACCCGAACGCTCGAGGCCATCGGTATACTGGCCGGTCTGCTGCTGGCTTCCCATGTTTTGCCGGCGCAGCATCTCAATCCAATCGTCGAGAAGCTTTCTCAAGGCAAGGTGGTGTTAGGCGTCGGGAGCGGCGACTATTCGATCGACAACGCGCACGCGCTTGCCC
>JBEKHQ010000566.1:0-4539 GCA_050012195.1 Bryobacteraceae bacterium
AATGTCTGCTGAGGCTGATCCCGCTGTTCACGTATTTCGGCCTGAGCGTTGCCGGAGACCCGGCTCCGTTCATCATCGCTACCGTTCTCTACGCCTTCTGTGTGGCCGCGTTTGGAACCATGGTGGGAGCGGCGATTCCAAATCAGGTGGCTGCGATTCAGGCTATTTCTTTTGGCGGTTTTTTATTGGTCTTCCTGCCTCATACCGCTGGCGGGTCAATCTGGCAGAGTGGCCGGATCGAGGGCGGTATCGAGCAGAGGAAGTTTGCCATGGAAGGGCACATCGAACGCGAATTTCATCACCGCGACCCCCAGGAGGGACGTAGTTGCGCCTGGCCCTGGCGGCTGACATTCTGAGCTCCGACAGCGGCACAACTTTCGCGATGATGATTTCAGTCAACCGCGGTCTCGAATACAACCTCGGAGCCGTCGGTGTCACACAAGCAGTCCGGCAAGCCCATGGTCAAAGCAGAACGCTGGTTGTGGTTCCCGGCACGGGCGACTACAACGTTGAGGTTGTGCAGTCCCAGGAATCCGTCGCAGGCGCTGAGCTGGACTACATCAATAGCGTGTTCGCGCACAACGTCGCGAAGCTCAGCTTGGCGCGTTCGGTTGGGCAAGCGGGAGACAACCTGGCAGAGTTTCTGCAGACCCGTTAGCAACAAACCCGATTTCTAGTGCAAAACACGAGTACCGGGGGGATGCGCCAATTCGGTAGCCGCGCGGATTCGATTTCTGATCAAAACGCGTAACTTTCTCGCGGCGTCGTCGCGGATCTCCTCGGGTTCGATTCGGATTTCCTGGCTTCTTCGCCGCATCCGTCGTGAAATGGAGGAGCACCGGTGATGACGCGCGGTCAACCAACATCCCCATGGTGAAGGCGAAAGCCACGAGCATCAGGATTCCCACGGCAGTCAAAGGCTTGCTGCTGTTCCGTAAGGTCTTCTTGTTCTCACCATCAAGCGAAGTCCCAATCGAACAACGGCGGTCACCATGACCCGTGGATGTATGATTGGCGCAGGGTTGGAAGGTCAAGCTGGGCAGCGTGCAGCCGGTCGGCAGGAAAAGTTGCACTAGAGATTAGGTGTTCAGTCACTGCTTTTCCTTCTGATCAATGCTCGCGTTCTTCTTGAATATGTTCAACTTGCTCCAAAACTTTCTCTTCCGTGAGGCTGCCGGCTGCGAGGCGACCGACTCTGTTCTTTCGGCGGCGGGTGGTTCACTGACATCTGGCCCAGGGCCCGGTGTTGCAGCGGTAAGCCCACTGTACGATGCTTCTTCCGCTGGGTGTTGTTCGGACACAATGGCGTCGGAGGTGTGCGCGGCTCGCCTCGAATGCTGAACTTCTTTGGGCTTGGCGAGCCGTGGCGTTGTGTCGAGAGCCGTCTGCTTGCTGAGAGGCCGAGAAGAAGTCGCAAAGTCCGGAGCTGCCACATGCAGTAGCTGCAAGGGCGCGGCTGCAGGCGCGACCGGGCGGAATCGGTTGAGTGCCGATGAGGCGAAAAGTGCCACAACCAGACCAGTTAAGATCGCGATTCCAATGCCAAGAGTGCCCAGTCCTGGCGATAAGGTTCCCGCCTTGGGCGCCTGGTCAAGGTGAGCAATGGCGTCGAGAAACTCCTCGGCAGATTGATAGCGGCACCCCGGATCTCTGGCAAGGGCACGGCGGGTGATCTCGTCCCACTGGGGTGACAGGCTCGGCTCAAGCTGACTGGGCGACTGCGGCTCGGCCTCGGAATCGGTAAGCACCGGAGCGAGCCGCCGGTGTGCTCCAAAGGCTTTTTGTCCGGTGAGATGCTCGTAGAGGATGGCTCCAACGGAATAGAGGTCGGATCGCCTGTCTGGATGCGTGGCGCTCTTCAACTGCTCCGGTGCCAGGTATGGCAGGGAGCCCAGTATCTCTCCACAATTGGTCAGCAGAGGATCGCTGAACGACTTCGAGAGTCCGAAATCGGTCAGCTTAACCTCGCCGGCTGAGGTAACGATCACATTGGCTGGAGTCACGTCGCGATGCACGACGCCCTGCTGGTGCGCGTATCGAAGCGCCAACAGTATTTGCCTTATATATCCAATTCCCGAATCAATTGGAAGGCGCCCGGCACCAAACAGGCTTTCAAGTGTCTGCCCTTCGACGAACTCCATTAAGAGGATCAGCCGTTTTTCAGAATAAAGCGCATTGTGAAGGACAGCGATATTCGGGTGGCTTAAACGGGCTAAGACTCGCATCTCGCGCTCGAATCGCTCGATTTGGACCTCGGTTGCGAGTTCCGCCGCCAGAACCTTCATCGCCTCCGTGCGCTTCGTCAGCCGGTGTTCGACCCGATACACGTGCCCCATTCCGCCGGCGCCGAGAACACCAGTGATTGAGTAGTCGCCGAACGTTTGTCCTACATGAAAATCCATGTTCACGTCCAAGGCTCAAATAGCAATGGGCGAGTCCATTATAATTACGGTTTGCCGCAAAAGAAATGCATCTACTTGGTTAATTTGACCTAAGATAGAACCTTAAAATGCTCCGGGAAATCGCTTAGAACATCCAAAGCTGGGTATAAAGATGACCTTGGGCGCGGCCTCGCTAAAAAGATCCGCCCGTCAAAGCGAAGGGATACGTGGAGCACAACAACGACGTCCGCCTGAGCGGGACTTCCAAAGTACACCCACGCGAGGTGCCTCGATTTCTCTGAGGGGGGTCTACGCATCGAGGTGCCGGAGCTAATCCCTGTCCCCTCAAGAATTTCGCTCCGCGCCGACCGGATCAATCTCGACGGTTCTGGCACGGTGAAGCACATCGTGCGGCGCGGATCCAAATACATCCTAGGTTTGAACCTGAGCCAAGCGCTACGTGGCCAGGCCCTGGCCGCGATCCACGCACACAAGTCTCAAAGCGGAGCGCCACCAGCCGCTGGATTCGATTCTAATTAAGTCGTGTAACCTCCTAGCAGCGTCGCCGAGAGGTACTCGGGGGGCCAATTCCCCGCGGGGTAGCGCGAAGGACGAGCGCAGCCTCCGCCGGTTCCGCGAAATCTCACGGAAGCGGACTTCGGCGCATCAGGACGAACCGCTGGTCGAAATCGCGCGCGGCGTAATTGGCTGCGTTTGCGTTAACTGCCAATGCCAAGCGTCCGGCTCCGCCGGGCTGCGCTCTTCCAGGTAGTCGGCGTCCACGTTCACGCTCCAGAGATCGTAGCGCGCGCCCATTGCGTTTCGCGCCGCCAGAATGCCGGTGAGCATGGAATGATCCTGGTTGTTGTACCGATGCATCCCGTTCCGGCCCACTAACTGGAGATTAGGCGCGTCTTCCTCCATGAAGCGGCGCATCGCCGCGAGACCACGCTGGTAGTGCTCGTCATAAATCGGATACGCCTTCGGAACGCGAACCACCGCCCCATCCACGACATCGTCTTTCTTCACCAGCCCCAACTCTGTAAGCTCACTGGCCGCCAGCGCAAGAAGTTCCGCGTCCGAGAGGTTCCACAGACCGTCGTTCTCGAAGCAGAAGTATTCCAGGCCCAAGCAGGTGGTCTCCGGATCGGGCGTCATGTCCGGGCTCCAATTGTTGAAATTCTGTATGCGGCCCACCTTGAACTTGGGGTCGTGAATGTAGATCCAATTGTCCGGAAACAGATTTTTCCCGCGAACGATCAAGGCCACCGTCAGGAAATCGCGGTAGCGAAAATCCTGCGTGGCCCTCCGCAAGTAAGCGGGCGCCGCGGGCTCCAATTTGCGGATCAGGTCGCGGATGGGCAGGCTGCTGATAAAGCTCTCTCCGCGGATTGACTCGCCGCCCGCCTGGACCGCGAGCACGGCGCCCTGGCGCCAGAAGACTCGCTCCACCGGCTTGCTGAGCAGCACTCGCGCTCCTCGGGTCTCGGCGATCTCCCGCACCCGAGTCCACATCATCCCGGGACCTCGCCGCGGATAGTGGAATTCCTCCACTAGAGTGCGGATGGCCTTCCTTCCATTGCCCCTCCCCGCCAAGGAATGCCGGAGCAGAGACAACAGAGACAATCCGCGAATGCGTTGCGCGGCCCATTCAGGCCGGATCTGGTCGCAAGGCATGCCCCATACTTTCTCCGTGTAGGTGCGGAAAAACATCTCAAACAGGCGGCTTCCAAAACGGTTCGAAACCCAATCTTCAAAGGAGCGCTCCGGCCATCGAGGAGAGAAGCGGGCGCGCGCGAAACTGGCCATGCATCGGAGCGCTTCCAGCGGCCCGAGACCGGCCAAAGCATCGGTTGCGTCGAGAGGATAACGAAAGAATCTGGAACGGTAGTAAATTCGTGAAAGGCGGGGCCGAGTCAGCAGATCGTCGCCCAGCACCTCGCGCCACATCTTCTCGATCAGAGCCACTCTGGTAAAAAATCGGTGCCCTCCGATATCGAACAGATAGCCCTTGTATTCAACCGAACGCGCCAGGCCCCCTACCACCGCGTCCTGTTCGAGCACCACGGACTCCACGCCGTGATTCGAGAGCTCATAAGCCGCCGAGAGCCCCGCGGGACCCGCTCCAAGAATCACTACCGGCACGGCTGGTTGTTTA
>JBEKHQ010000566.1:4545-7973 GCA_050012195.1 Bryobacteraceae bacterium
CGGAGCGTCTCAATCTGCCCCGGGGTTCTGTGTAAGTATACGGCAAGACCGCAGGGATCTCCAGTTCCAATGGGACTATCAGTACCAGGTCTGCTTGCGAAACTAACCGAGAACCACTTATAGTTCTATCCATGTTGTCGGAAGTATGGAAGTACTCGCGGATGCTGCGGGCGATCGTCCAGCACCTGCGTAGCCCGCTGGAGCCCGACCCGGAAGGGATTATTCGGAAGCAGATGGAGGATCGCGCAGACAACTTCCTCGCCCATGCGACTACTGTTATGTCCATGCCTGAGCATCCATATGCCGTGATGTTCAGACTTGCGGGATGTAGCTATGCAGACCTCGAATCCTCGGTCCGCCGCGACGGGATAGAAACAACGCTACAGAAGCTTCTCGACGAAGGCGTATTCCTCACTCACGAGGAGTTTCGCGGAAAGAAAGAAATTGTGCGGTCGGGGCGACGTATCCCGGCTTTGGCTTCCATGTGGAACAACCCGGCGAGTAAGGGTGGCTACGTGCAAAGTTCCAGCGGAACTTCGGGCCGCCCGGTAACCACATTCTACAGCGTTGCAGCCGCCCGGCATGGGGAGAGCTTCGGCATGCTGTTCCTACGCGAGTTTAGCTTTTACGGCGGAGCTCGCGTCATCTTGGCGCCGATCCTTCCGGGGTCCGGCCTGTTGTCGGCAATCACGGTCGGGCGCCTGCTAGGCGGCTATGATCGATGGTTCGCAACCGGAGGGACGAGCTCGAAGAATCTGCATTACAGAATCGTTACGCGTCTGTTGGTGGCGGAGGCCAAGCTGCTGGGTTTGCGAGTTCCCTACCCCACATATTTGGAACAGAACGATTTTCTACCAGCAGCCGAATACGCAAAAAAGCGGCTGGACGCGGGCGATCAGGTGGGGTTGCATGGTTTTGTAAGCGTGATTGCCAGAGTGGCTGAGGCCGCGCTATCCAACGGCTTGGAGCTGACCGGCTGTAGGGCGCTTACTGGCGGCGAGGCGCTTACCGACGCGAAGCGGCAGCTGATAGAATCCGCCGGCATAAGAGTGTATTCGTCGTACGGAACCACCGATTTCGGCGGCATTGGGATGCCCTGTTCGCAAATGAGCACAGGGAATTGTTCACATGTTTTGAAACACGCAATCGCACTGGTTTCGCGGACCCAGGAGAACGCCTGGACCGACATGCAAGTGAATTCGCTGTACGCGACAAGCCTTGCTCCGTTAGCGTCCCGTATTTTCATCAACGCGGAGATAGGCGATACGGGCGTAATCGAAAAGGCCACCTGTGATTGTTCCTTCTCAAAGCTCGGCTTCGATTTACAAGTTCGCGACATCGCCGCGATCAGCAAGGTAACGGCGCAAGGAGTGACGATCGAGACAACAGAGCTTGTTCCTCTATTGGAGGAGGCGTTGCCGGCGCGGTTTGGAGGGCATTCCGGCGACTATCAACTGTGCGAAACCGAGGCCGGATCTCAGACCGAGATCGTTTTGCGAATCCGTCCGGGCGTGAGCGCGGCGCCGTCCAACGACATTCTGAAGCATTTTTTGGATGAGGTAAAACGAGTGTACGGCGGCTCCTTATCGGTGGTCTCCTGGCTGCACTCGGAGGGAATCCGGGCGGAAGTGGTACCGCCGGTTCTGGCTGCTACGGGAAAGTTTCGCGCGGTACGGTTGTTGGGGGCATCGGCTCAACGAGCTCTCGAACTAAAGCGGCCGGCGAGCGAGACTCAAAAGCGGGCCCGATCCGCTGCTACCGGCTCTTAGCACATCGCTTCGCCGTTAAATTTTGCCGGCCGCTAACAATGGCAGCGGAGGTCGGTTAATCTGAGGATTGTCACGCTTGAAAGATCGGCCGCCACGATCCTGGTACTTAGACCCGATAGTGGCACGCCAGAAGCAGCAAGTCCATTTGGAGTTGGTGGCACGGTGGACTACGAAAACTCCGGGGCGTCTCTTAAAAACTGACCTGTTTGAAGAAGCGAACGGGGCCGACCAGTTGCTTTTCGATCTTCGCGATCAGTGCGGCAGCACGCTTGGGTTGGACCATGACTCTGGCATTGTTGCTCAAGCCCGCAGGCGTTGTCCCCCGGGCCCCGCGATCGGTTTTGTTGTGGCCGATGTGCGTTCCATCCCTTTCAAGGCAGACAGCTTCGATCTTGTGGTATCTAGTTCTACGCTGGACCACTTCAGAAATAAACGTGATTTCGAATCGGCTCTTCAGGAACTCGGACGGGTTTTGCACCCGGGCGGAACGCTCATTCTCACTTTAGACAATCCTCTGAACCCACTGTATTGGCCGTTGCGGTGGTTGAGCATCGCCGGGCCATTTCGATTGGGGTACACGCCTCTGCCGGGATCGCTGCGGAAACAACTTGCCGGGATGGGGTTCGAGGTGATTGGCTCGGCCAGCTTGTTGCATAATCCCCGACTGGTATCGACGCTGCTCTTTCTAGCCGTGCGACGCGTTATGGGGCGGAAGGGGGATGCAGTAATCCGGGCGCTATTGAACTTTTTTGCTTTATTCGAGCGTCTTCCGACGCGGCGGTTCACGTGCTGTTTTAACGGCGTGATGGCGCGGAAGCAGCCCATATGAACACAGCGGGCCGTATTTCGAGCTTAGCGTCTACAGGGGGAGCTCGCTGGTGGTTGCTCTTGATCGCCATCGCGCTGCTGACTCGATTGGCGTGGGTTGCAGCAATGGCCCCACGCCAGCCCTACACTGACGAGATTCATTACATCGCCCAGGCCCGGAGCTTGGCCGAGGGAAAGGGATACGTGGATGAGAGCCGCCGTCCTACGGCGTATTGGCCCGTGGGTTATCCAGCGTTGCTCTCGCTTGGCTATCGGTTAGGCGGGTCGAATGGAATAGTCAATACGGTTCTGCAAATCGCGTTATCCCTTGCGACGCTGGTGATTGTGGCGTGGATTGGGGCGGCAGCGTTTGGCGCGCACATCGGACGTAGCGCGGCGTTACTATTGGCGGTCTATCCAAATCACGTCTTCTACTCAACCCTCTACCTCACGGAGCCGCTCTTCTGTTTCCTCGTTACCGCCGCGATAGGGCTGCTGTTAAGAGGCACCCAGATGGACGGTGCCAGGAAGCAGGTTCTGTTCCTTGCGGCAGCCGGAATCTCGCTCGGGTTGGCAGCCCTAGCCCGTTCCGTAGTCGTCCTGTTTCCCGCGGTGCTCCCGATCTGGTTTCTCAGACAGCGCTGGCCGATATCCAAGGTACTTACGCGAACGGCGCTGATATCGCTTTGCACCCTCCTCGCTGTTGGACCGTGGATGTGGCGCAACCATGCGGTGACGAAGAGGTGGTTTACTATTTCCAGCAATGGCGGCGACACCTTCTGGGTAGGCAACCACCCAGGAGCTCTCGGCGGCTATGCTGGATGGTTCGACATGGGGCCTCCATGGGGCCCA
>JBEKHQ010000567.1:0-3427 GCA_050012195.1 Bryobacteraceae bacterium
AAACTCATGTTTGTCTCCAGCCGCGACGGCTACCTGCCGAACAAAAGCTACACCACTCCGAATCTGCGGTTATACATCATGGACGTTGACGGCTCGAATGTGGAGCCGGTTGGTCATCTCAACATCGGAAGCGCGCTGCATCCCACCGTGCTCATGGACGGCCGCGTGATGTTCGCCAGCTTCGAAACGCAAGGAGCGCGGGATGAGCGGAACTGGGGATTGTGGGCCATCTGGCCGGACGGGCGCCATTGGGAGCCGCTCATGAGCGCGTTCACCGAAGGCGGCGCGTTTCATTTTCAGGCCCAACTGTCGGACGGCCGCATCGCGGTGACCCAGTATTACAACCTGAACGACAACGGCTTCGGAACCATTCTCGTGTTCGATTCTCAAAAGAACCCCGCTGCGGTTCCCTTCGGCTCGCCCAACGCCGCCGATACATCGAATCCGCTGGTTCGTTGGGGCCTCTGGGATACAGGCGTGCCAACCGCCGGACAGCCACGCTACACCAGCTATTCTTTTTCACCGCCGGGCTTGATCAACCTGACCGGGTTTTCTCACGGCGAGGATCGGGCGTCGTCCACCGCTCAAGACGGCGGCTACGCCGGTAAAGCGACCCAGCCCGCTGCCGCGCCCAACGACGACATGCTGCTGGTCTGGTCTCCAGGTCCGGATAACAATCTGAATCGGCCGACGTCGATCCCTTACTACGATGCCGGAATTTACTTGCTCAAAGGCGGTCAGGAAGTGGACGACTACCGAAACCTCGTTGAGATCAAGAACGATCCCAACTACAACGAACTCGAACCCAAAGCGCTGGTTCCGTATCAATCGATTTACGGCATCGCCCAGCCCGCCGCTCTGCCGTACCTTCCCAACGACGGCACGGTGTCGCCCCTGCTGCCGCCCGGCACTCCCTTTGGACTGATTGGCACATCTAGCTTCTACAATCGCAACACCACGCCGGGCTACGGCGACAGTCTGTACAACGGGCTCGACCCCTTCAACACCGCGCAGAACGACGTAAGCTCCAACTGGTCCGATCAAGGCGCCGACGCGGGCTACTATACCAACGACGACATCTACGCGGTGCGCATCGTCGCGCTCGAGGGCGTCGCAAACCGCAGCTACCCGAACGGCGGCGACCCCGGCTTTCAGAATTTCGCGGACCGGGAGCGGATGCGCATCCTCGGCGAGATTCCGTTGAGAAAAACCAACGGCGCCGGCCAAACGGTGCTCGACGCGCAAGGCAACCCCGACACCAGCTTCCTGGCGAAAGTGCCTGCTGATACGCCGATTTCCTTTCAAACCCTCGATCAGAACGGCCTGGTGTTGAACATGGCCCAGACTTGGCACAGCGTGCGTCCCGGCGAGGTCCGCAACGATTGCGGCGGCTGCCACGCGCATAACAAACTGCCTCTGGATTTCTCCACCACGGCCGCGGCGCAAGCCGCATATTCGGTGACGGACCTCACCGCTCAAACGCCGTTGCTCGCCAAGAACGGCGCGGGCGACACTATCGTGAAATCGGCCGGAAGGCTGATCGTGGACGTCGAGTTTTATAAAGACATCAAGCCGATCCTGCAACGATCCTGTGTCCAGTGTCATAGCAAGTCCGGCGCCGCCGCAGCCGGCTTGGTGCTCGACGACTCGACGCTCGTCAACGGCTACGACAATACCTACAACCGCTTGGCCAACGACCCCAACGCGCAATGGGGAATTCCGCCTGTGATTTCCAGCCGGCAATGGCGGCAAACCAACGCGTCGCGCTATATACGGATGTTTCAGTCGCGGCGCAGTCTGCTGGTTTGGAAAGTTTTCGGCCGGCGTTTGGACGGGTGGAATAATTCGGACCATCCTACCGAATCGACGCCCGGCGACGCGAGCACTCTTCCCGCCGGCGCCGATCCCGACGAGGCCGACATCGACTACACCGGCACGATGATGCCGCCGCCCGGTTCAGGAGTTCCGCCCCTCACCGACGACGAAAAGATGACCGTCGCGCGCTGGATCGACTTGGGCGCTTCCATCACCGAGCAGGGCGACCCGACGTACCAAGGCTATTTCGGCGATGAGATCAAACCCACGCTGACCGTTTCATCCCCGGCGGTCGGCGCCAATTCCGGGCCGCTGGCGTTACTGCGCATCGGCATGTTCGATGCCTACTCGGGAATCGACGCGGCGTCGTTATCGGTGTCGGCCAATTTCTCGGTGAATGGAAATCCGCCCGGTTCCGAGCTCGGGCCGAGCTTTACGCAAACCGATTCGGCCATTTGGACGCTGCCGCTGTCGGCGCCGATCAAGCGTTTGACGAGCGGCAATATCGTGGTGAGAGTGCAGGATAACGCGGGTAACTGGACCACCGTGAACCGGTCGTTTAGCATCGGCGCGAACGGGCCGCCGATCTTGCAAAGGTGAACGCTAGTCGGCCGGCTCGAGCCTCGGCTTCCTCGGCCAGCGCACGCGCACCGCATGGCTGATCACTGGAAGTACGGAGACGAAGATCACCAGCAGCACGAACTTCTCGAAATTCCGCCGGATGATGGGCACTTCGCCCAGCACGTAGCCCAAGGTGGTCATCGACAGCACCCAGCCGATACCCCCGAAGATATCGAACGAAAGAAACCGCAGGTAGCGCATTTTTGCGACACCGGCGACGAACGGCGCGAAGGTACGGATGATGGGGACGAACTTGGCGTAGATGATGGTTTTGCCGCCGTGCTTCTCGTAGAACGCCTCGGTCTGCCGCAGGTGCTCCTGCTTGAAGAAGCGGGAATCGGGGCGGTCGAAAATCGTGACGCCCGCGCGGCGCCCGAGCAAATAACCGCACCAATCGCCCAACAGGCAGGCACAACTCAGCAGCACAAAGATGAGGCCCAGGTTCAATTGGCCGGCGCCGGCCACCGCGCCGATCGCGAATAGCAATGAATCGCCGGGAAGAACGAATCCCACCAGCAGTCCGGTCTCGGCGAAGACGATGGCGGTCAGCGCGGCATATCCCAGCCAGCCGGACAGCACGGTGGAAAGCAGATGAATCAGGCCGTCCGGCGTAGCGAGGCTCCGCAGGAAATCCAGCAGGGAATGGAGCATGCCCGGAAGCTAAGTCCGATACCGCGCCAGCATGCGGTTGATCACGTCCTGGTGCTTCTTGATCTTGCCTTCCTGGATCAGTCGGAAGACCACGCTGTCCTGTAGCAGCGCCTGCCTCTGTCCGGCTTTCCTTTGCTTTAGCTGAGTGACGATGGAATCCCGTTGCGCGGCCAGCTTGGTCATGTCCGCGGGTTGCCGCTCGACGATCTTGACAACCACGGTCTGCGTTCCGACGTTAAGCGGCCCGATGACGGTTCCAACTGGTTTATCGAACGAGTCACCCAGGTATTGCGCCGAACCGATACCTTCGGCGGCGCCGTCTCGCGGAAAGAAATCGGTG
>JBEKHQ010000568.1:0-5693 GCA_050012195.1 Bryobacteraceae bacterium
CGGCACCGGTTTGCTGGCGAAATTGTTTCTGGATTTCGGCTGTCGCGTGATCGGCATCGAGCCGAACGCCGATATGCGCCGCGCCGGCGATCGGTTCCTAGGCGCGTACGACAAATTCGGCAGCGTGGACGCTCGGGCGGAACAGACAGGTTTCGAAGACGCAAGCGTCGATTTAGTGACCGCCGGCCAAGCCTTTCACTGGTTCGACGCTGCCGCTGCGCGACTAGAATTTCGACGGATTCTCCGGCTTCCGCGCTGGGTGGTTTTGATCTGGAACGAACGCGAGGTACCCGAGAGCGGATTCTTGCGGGGCTATGAGGATTTATTGAATCGCTACGCGACAGAATACGGCCGCGTGGATCACCGCCGCATCAAGCGCGATGAGATCGCGGCGTTTTTCGGGCACGGTAATTGGAAACTGGCGACGTTTTCGAACGCGCAGCGATTGGATTTGACGGGCGTGCGCGGACGGTTGGAGTCGTCGTCGTACGCGCCCCGCGGCGACAACGCTGCATATCAACCGATGATGGACGAACTGGAGCGCTTATTCGCGGCTCATCAGGCGAACGGCGTCGTTCCCTTCCTCTATCAGACGAAAGTCTATTACGGCAGCATGGAGCCGGTCATCGCCCCCGGAATCCCAGTTCCTGCTTAGCGGCTTCCATCCAGTTGTAGACGATGGGGCAATAAGCGGCGCGATCCACCATGGCCCACATGCGGCTGGCGATGGAGCCGTCGCCTCGGATCAAATGCGGAAAGGTGGCGCAATTCCGCGGGCGCGCCTCGTAGACAGTGCACAGATTCCCGCTGAGGAAAACGCAGCCCGCTTCCGTGCGCTTCAGGATCAGCTCGTTGGTTTCATTGCGCTCGGTGTAGTCGCGATGGAACTCCTGGGGCGTGACGCCGTAAAACTTTGACAGCTTCTCGACGTCGCGGTCCGTGATACCGACCTCCGGCACGCGGCAGCAGTTTGCGCACAGGGTGCAATCGATTTGCGCTTCGATCTCCTCGGCCAGGCGCCGCAGGCGGCGATCGGAATGATCGTGCCTTTTGAGATGAGCGCGGAACCGGAAATTCTCTTCTCTTTTCTGTTCCCCTAGACGCCGTATCTGAACCAGATCGGTGAGCATACTTTTACAATAGATTATGGCCTCGGTTCCCGACGAATTTTATCGCATCCAAAAATTGCCGCCCTATGTATTCGCCGTCATCAACGAGATGAAGGCCAAGGCGCGCGCGGCGGAACTGGACGTGGTGGACCTAGGGATGGGCAATCCGGACGGCGCCACTCCCGAGCCGGTGGTCAAAAAACTGATCGAAGCGGCGCGCAATCCGCGCAACCATCGCTATTCGATGTCGCGCGGGATCCCGCGCTTGCGTTCGGAGATTGTCAAATATTACCGCGCCAACTACGGCGTCGAGTTGGATTCGGAAACGGAAGCCATCGTGACGGTGGGCGCAAAGGACGCGCTGGCTCATCTGCTTTTCGCCGTGATCGGGCCGGGGGACGCGGTGGTGTCGCCGAACCCAGCCTATCCGATTCACCAATACGGCGTGATCATGGCCGAAGGCCACGCCTGCATGCTTCCGATGCCGGATCCGGCCACGTTCCTGAACGGGCTGGAACATTTGTACAAGACTTCGTCGCGCCAGCCCAAGATGATTCTGATTTCGTTTCCGCACAATCCGACGACGCATTGCGTGGATCTCCAGTTTTTCCGCGACATCGTGGGCCTAGCCCAGCGGCACGGCACGATGATCGTGCACGATTTCGCGTACGCCGATATCTGCTTCGACGGTTACCGCGCGCCCAGCATTCTGCAAGTGGAGGGCGCGAAGGATATCGCGGTGGAGATCTATTCGATGTCGAAAAGTTTCAACATGGCGGGCTGGCGCGTGGGATTCTGCGTGGGGAATCGCAAGCTGATCGCCGCGCTGGCGCGAATCAAGAGCTATCTCGACTACGGAATTTTTCAGCCGATTCAGATCGCATCCATCATCGCGCTGCGCGAGTGTGCCAAGGAAACGAAAAAGATCTGCACGACCTACCAAAAGCGGCGCGATACGCTGGTGAAGGGATTGGAGCGCGCCGGCTGGCCGGTGGAGCGTCCGCGCGGTTCGATGTTCGTCTGGGCGCCGATTCCGGAGCAGTATCGCGCGCTAGGCTCGCTCGAGTTCTCCAAGCTCCTCATGGAAAAAGCGCTGGTGGCCGTGTCTCCGGGCATCGGTTTCGGTCCACTGGGCGAAGGCTACGTTCGATTTGCTTTGGTGGAGAACGATCATCGCATCCGGCAGGCGACCAAATCGATCCAACAATTCTTGAAGAAGTGACTATAATTTCTAGGACGTCCTCGATTCCTGAGGCGGGATTCCGCAGGTGGAGCGCCAACGTTTCAAGCGCGATGCTGGCCGCGGCTTCGACCGGATATCCATAAACGCCCGTGCTGATGGCCGGGAAACTGATGCTGCGGACGGCGCGAGCTTCGGCAAGCGCGAGGCATGTTCGATAACAGCTCGCCAGATGCTCCGGCTCGCTGTAGCGGCCGTCTCGATAGACCGGACCCACGGCGTGGAAGACGAAACGCGCCGGGAGCCCTCCGGCGCCCGTGACCACCGCGCTGCCGGTGGGACATCCGCCCTGCGACACTCGAATCTGGTCAAGCTCGCGCATGATCGCAGGGCCGCCTGCGCTGTGCACGGCGCCGTCTACTCCGCCGCCTCCACGCAGGCCGGAGTTTGCGGCATTCACGATGGCATCCACGGCGATCCGAGTGATGTCGCCGACCACTAAACGCAGCTTCTTGCCGCCGCCGAAGTCGATCTCCAAACTCGTATCGTAGCAGCCGGGTCGGTATAGTAAAAGGTTGGAACGATCCGCCGCATTGGTGCTTTTCGATATCGATGGCACGCTGATTCGCCGCGCTGGCGAGCATCATCGTCAAGCGCTGGTATCGGCGATCCGCCGCACCACCGGCGTTGAAACGACCACCGAAAATATTCCCGTGGCTGGAATGCTGGATCGCGATATTCTCGCGTTGATGATGGCGCGGGCCGGAATGAAACCAAGCCCGATTCGCCGAGCCATGCCGGAAGTAGTGATGCTCGCTCAGTCGATTTACGTTCGCCGCGCACCCGTTCTCGCGAGAAAAGTCTGCCCGGGGGTACGCCGGCTACTTGGAGGACTAACTCGCCGCGGCGCGGTGATGGGGCTGGTGACCGGAAATCTCACGCGCATCGGCTGGCGCAAGATGGAACGCGCCGGGTTGCGGCCGTATTTTCGCTTTGGCGCATTCGCCGAGCTGGCAAAGGATCGCGCGGGCTTGGTGCGAATCGCGATACGACGCGCCCGGCGGGAGGGCTGGATCGCGCCGGACAGCGCCATATCGCTGGTGGGAGATCACCCGAACGACGTTCGCGCCGCCCAGGCGAACGGAATTCGATCGGTAGCCGTCGCCACCGGATTAGCCAGCATGGAAGAATTGCGATCGCAGGGGCCGGATGTGGCGCTGCCGGACTTGCGATCGCTGGCGCTGGAGATCCTGCTTTGAAGGAAGCGCAGTCGTTCGCAGTGAAGCGCGCCGAGGTGGAGTTTCACAACTTCGCGACCTTGGGCGAGCCGGACCGCGCCATCGCATACTACGCCGAGGAGAACGTTCGGCGCGCGGCGGTGATCCGCAATCATTTGGGCTTTATCGGGGAGATGACTCCGTTCCTCGAAATCGGATCGAGCGCCGGCCACAGTAGCTATATGCTGGCGAACGAATTCGGGGCCAGCGGCTTCGCGCTCGACATCTCTGCGGACTCGCTGCGCCATGGCATCGCTTTGCAGGACCGCTGGCACATGGCGCGCGCGCCCATTCGCGTCGCCGGAGACGCGTTGAATTTGCCGTTCGTGGACGGATCGCTGCGCTTCGTGATGGCGTTTCAGATGCTCAGCCAGTTCCAAGACATCGAGAGCGTGTTTATCGAAGTGAAGCGCGTGCTCGCTCCCGGCGGCGTCTTCCTGTTCGCGGAGGAGCCGCTCAAGCGCTTGCTCACGTTGCGTCTCTACCGCTGTCCTTACTACGACACGATGAAGCCCTGGGAACGCAAATTGTTCGACTGGGGTTTGCTGGGCTACCTGGTGCGCGACGTGATCGGCGCGCATCAGGAAGAGAGCTTCGGCATCCGGCAAAACCACACCATGGGCTTGAAGGACTGGCACAATCTAGTGCACAAGCATTTCGCCGAAGCCGAATACGAAGTCTTCGTGCCGGAGCGCGGATGGGGCGAGCGTATCGTCAAGCGGACGGCTTTGCGGCTGGATCCATATCACTCGGAATGGCGGGCGGCTCGGCTGTTGGGAGGAACGTTGGCGGCGGTATGCCGCAAGCACGGCGAGGCGGCGCGGCCCGAGTTCGATGCGGCGCGGTTTGAGGAGCGCCTGCGTTGTCCCGATTGCCGCGCGCGGCTCCATCGCGATTCGACGGACACTCTGCGCTGCGCGGGCTGCGGCTATGAAGCGGCCAACGAGGGCGGCGTCTACAACCTGCTCCCGGCGCAGGATCGCGCCGAGCTTTATCCGGGCGACCGGGGGGACGTCATCGACTTTTGTCTGCCCAGCCATGCGGAGCAACTGCTGGAGGGCTGGTACGAGCTGGAGGGAGTGTTCGGCAACAAGTATCGGTGGATCGGTGAACGTGCGTCGGCGCGACTGGTGCGCGTGAAGCCGGGCCCGCAGCGCTTGCGAATTCGGGGCCACGCGAGCGAAGGGCATCCCACGGCGCTGCGAGCGATCGCGAACGGGCAAAAAGTGGGCGAGTGGAAGCTGGATCGTTCCGGCTTGTTCATTCTCGAAGCGGAATTGCCCGAGAGCGATGAGTACCGCATCGACATCCAAGCGTCGCCGTCCTGGAGCGTGCCCACCGACGATCGCACGTTCACGGTGACCCTAAGCATGATCCGTTTGGTGCCGCGGGATTAGGGCGTGACTCGCGATCGTTGGTACGAGGCTTCGCTAGTCGTGCTGTTCGCCGGCTGCGTGTGTTTTCAATTGTTCGTCCCGCCCTCGGTGGGCCTCGCCGACAATGGCGACTTCGGAAGATTGATCGATCGGTTCGATCTAGGGCCTGCGGACAAAGTCGATTCGGACCAGTATTCGTACTTTACTACACAGTGGATCTACGATCCCACCTACCATTGGACCTCCGACAATTTTTCTTCCGAACTGATTCTCATTTGCGGCGCGCTGCTCATTGGATGGACGTCCAGCACCAATCAGTTCGACATCCGCATCATGGGCTCCATCCATGCGCTGCTATGGATCGGCTGTTTTATCGCGCTTCTGGTGGCGATAAGGCCGCTCGCGCCACGCATCCGCTGGGCCACCGCGATCGCCGGGCTCTTCATCCTCACCGACGCCAGCTACGTGACCATGTGCAATTCCTTCTACATGGATACCGCCGCGTTTTTGTTTCTGGCGTGGGCTGTCGCATTGTGGCTTTCGATGGCGATGGGAAGACGGCCATCGTTGGGACTCTTCTGGGCGTTCTCCATCGCATCGGCCTTGTGCTTGATGAGCAAGTCCCAGCACGCCCCGCTGGGCGTGTTCCTGTGGATATTGGCGGGCCTGGCCGCGCTTCGATTCGAAGGGAGAAAGCGGAAAGCGGCGGCATTTGCCATTTCCTTGATCATTCCCCTGGGCGCTTGGACGG
>JBEKHQ010000569.1:0-3403 GCA_050012195.1 Bryobacteraceae bacterium
TGAAACATGATTAACAGTCAGTTCTTGTCACGCCGAATTCTCATCGCCGGCGCCACCGTTGCCTGTGCCTGCGTCTCGCTGGCGTACGCCCATATCCGAATCGCGCCTGTTGAGTCAACACCCGGAGCCCGCGAGAAGTACACGATGCGCATGCCGAATGAGAAGAAGGTGAATTCGACGAAGGTGGTCGGCGAGTTTCCAGAGGGCCTCGACATCTACGACTTCGAATTCAAGCCCGGTTGGAATATCGAATTCAAAAAGAACGACAGGGGCAAGATCATCGGCGCCACCTGGACGGGCACGCTGCACCCCTACGAATTCATTGAGTTCGGGATGCTGGGCGTCAATCCCAAAGAAGAAAAAGACATGGTCTGGCGCTTCGTTCAGTACTATGACGACGGTACGACCGAGGAGTTCACCGGCCCTGTGGGGTCGCGTCTGCCTTCGCCTGTGACGAAGCTGAAGAAGCCGTCTTCCGGTGAGGCGTCGCCTACGGCGAGCCAGTGAGGCGTCCCCGACCTTGCGCACTTTTTCGAAGGAAAGCATGCTGCCTAGCCATCCCGGATTCGCGGTTCGGGAACACTTCCGCCACCTTCTGCTTGCCATCGCCGTTCTGGGTGCGCCGGCGATATTGCTCGCCCAGACCGACGAAATCCAGGTCTACGACGCCAATATCGCGGAGCCGGGCATCCTCAATCTGATGATCCACATGAACTTCACGCCGATCGGCCGGACTACCCCGGCCTTTCCCGGCTCGATCATCGCGAACGATTCGTTCCAGACCACCGCCGAATTCGGCTATGGCGTAACGCCCTGGTTCGAGCAGGGGCTCTATTTGCCGGTCACGACTCCCTACTCAACAAACAAGGGCACTACCGCTGATGGCTTCAAGATCCGCGAGTTGTTCGTGCGGCCTCACGCTGAAGACCACACATTCTTTTACGGCATAAATTTCGAGTTCAGCTTCAACCGCCGCTACTGGGAGGAACGAACTTTTACCTCCGAAATACGGCCCATCGTGGGCCTGCATCTCAAACCATGGGACATCATTTTCAATCCGATCCTCGACAACGAATATTACGGCGGCGTCCGGAACCTCCAATTCAATCCGGCTACCCGCGTGGCCTACAACTTCAACGACCGATGGGCCGTCGCTGCCGAGGAATACGACGGTTTCGGCACCCTTCGCGATTTCGTTCCGGTCAGCCAGCAATTCCACGAGGTCTGGGCGGTTATGGATCACAACAACAAGAGTTTGAATATCGAAGCAGGGGTTGGAGTGGGCTACACCGCCGGAGGCGACCGCCTGACCTTCAAGCTGATGCTTTCCCGTGATCTGAACTCGAAACCCGAAAAACAGGCGCTGGCCGCGAAACCTCAGTAGGACCTCCGGGAACCGGTCATTCAAGACGTCGCTCGCCGCTACGGCGCACGCGAGACTCCGACGAGCTGGGAATATGCGTCCTCGCTGAATTTCTATCGGCTATATTTTCACGACGCCAACTTGTTGAAATTAGGCTTCACCGACCCTCCACTCGGGAAGGCCGTGTATGTTCTTCCGTATGCCAAATCCGTCAGCAAGTCGGAGAGGATCAATCCATTACAGATACCCCCAGTACTCAACACCACGATTCTTGTTTGACATTCCAATACACACGGCGCACACCGCGCCACTGACTTATTTCGGTCAGACTGACCATCCGGATGGCATGACACCGTAAGCTTTGGCAGCGTCGCCACGGCGTTTGTCATGGCGCCGATCAAACGTTCGACAAGCGAGAGCGTTGGTTACCTCACAAAGTTCAACCAGTTGCTCGACAGACTTCAAGCCGCGAACGGGGCGGAGCCTGTGTTCCTCGGCTACATTTCTGAGTTCGGCCTTTTCGCCGAGGAACAGCGCGCGGATTTCTTACAAGCGCATGGGGACCTGGTGCGCGAAGCCTTCTTCACGCCGGCGAGGCGTCTCCTGATGGGGTATCCGGGCTTTCCGGCAAACGAAAGCGATAAATCCCAGGGGGTTTGGGGGACAGCGTCCCCCATCAGAAAGATGACTTCTTCCTTGGGAGTTTGTACGGGAACAAGTCTGCCGGCGTTCGATAGCCGAGCGCCTGGTGCGGGCGCAGGTGATTGTAGAAGTGGAAATAGTTTTCCAACGGTGCCCCATCAAGCCTGGAGCGTCCCGTAGGTGACATCCAACGCCGTAATCTGCTCGGGCTCGCAGCGGCCGTTCTGCTCTCCAGCCTCCATCCATCGTCGTACCGTGCAAATGTTCAGCGCCGCTGAAGTCCCAGGCTGGCGACGGTGGGATTGTGGACTCCATCAGCTTGCTTGCCAGTTTGGCCATCCGCTTGTTAGCTCCTTATGTGAAAGTCGCGATACTTCCACTGGAGCCAGCAGCGGCTGGCCTTTGTCAAGACCCTAATTTACACTCTTCTATTGACACGGGCCGTCGCACGAATCCATCGACAAGATCCGGGACGTTCTGTCGAGTATTTTGTC
Organism: Bryobacteraceae bacterium; assembly: GCA_050012195.1. GTDB lineage: Bacteria > Acidobacteriota > Terriglobia > Bryobacterales > Bryobacteraceae > Palsa-89. Next base: position 2,500 of record JBEKHQ010000569.1, read on the forward strand.
GGCGGCAGTGCGATATGGGTTGCTAGTGCAAAACCCGGCCGAGGGACTCAAGCTGCCCAGAGTTAAGAAGGGTAAGCGTTCTAAGCCGTACGTAACGCCAGTTCAGTTCGCGGCTTTGATCGAGTTGATTGCGGAGCCGTACGCGACGATGGTTTACGTCGCGGTCTACACCGGTCTTCAGGTCAGCGAACTTATCGGTCTACGCTGGCGCACCGTGGGAGCCGACTCGATCGCGGTGGAGGAAAGATATTGCCGGGGCGATTGGGGACCGCCGAAGAGCGAAGCCAGCAACGCCACAGTCCCGGTCAACTCCGGCGTGATTAGTCGGATTCATCGACTGAAAACTCTGGAGATCGAGGTGAGAGCTGGGTGCGCCGTCCGGCGGTATCCAGCAGTGAAGAGCAGCGGCCCCGATGATTTGGTATTCCAATCCGTGAAGGACGGGGAGCCGATGCGTGACAACAACATTCTGGTCCGGCATCTGAAGCCGGCTGGATTAAAACTTGGAATCGGATGGGTCAACTGGCTGGTTCTGAGAAGATCGTTCGCCACATGGCTCAAGATGGCGGGCGCAGATGTGAAGGATGCTCAGGCGCTGATGAGGCACTCCATGGCCAGCACTACCTTGGATGTTTATCAGCAGTTCGTGCCTGAGTCGCAGCGAAAAGTGGTCGATAGTCTGACGGGGCTCGCACCCCTGGTGAACTGACGGTTCCAATTGGTTCCAAGAACTCGGCAGTTTGTAGGTGCATAATCGTGGTAAACATATATGGAATAAGATGCTTACCGACGGAAGAGTCCAGCCCTGAAAAGGCTGGCGTCGGCGGTTCGATTCCGTCCCTGGCCACCACCGGCATTACATCTCGAGCCAGCAGGTCTAGTCCGCCTGAAACCTCGTAAATCG
>JBEKHQ010000570.1:0-3401 GCA_050012195.1 Bryobacteraceae bacterium
TGCACGCATTCAGCACGCCCATCGCCTGCGCCGCCAAAGCCACCAGCAACAGGAATGGGAACATGATTCGCGTCATCGTGACCGCCAGATCGACCTTGCCTGGAACGTGGTGGTATCCCTCGGCTAGCATATCCCCCAGCGCCGGGCTGAAGATCACACCCAGGACGCAGAACGCTCCCACGATGACGATGAGCGCGGTGGCAACCAGGTTCGAGAGTATCGCCGCCTCTTTGCGCCCCTTCTGCGCCAGCGTTTGGGTGAAGATCGGAACAAATGCGGAAGAGAGAGCGCCTTCGGCGAACAGATCGCGCGTCAGGTTGGGAATTCGGAAACCGAGCAGGAACGCATCGTAGACAAAGCCGGCGCCGAACAGGCGCGCCATGACGATTTCCCGAACCAGTCCCGTGACGCGGGACATCGCGACCGCCAACGAGACAATCCCGGCGGACCGAACCACGCTCTCGGCTTGAACCGGTTGCTGAGCCTTAGTTGCCAAGTACCGCCTACTTCGCGTCCAGCTCTTCGAAAAAATGGGCGATCGTCATAATGCCCAGATAGTAATTCTGGAGCCGATATTTTTCGTTGGGCGAATGTAATCCATCGTCCGGCAGACCGAATCCCATTAACACGGTCGGAATACCGAGGTGCGCGGCGAAGTCCGTCACCACCGGGATGGTTAAACCCGTGCGAGTGAACACCGTGGGCTTCGCGAGCTTATCGCTAAACGCCCGCGCTGCCGCCTGGATCAACGGATGGTCCGGATTAACGTTAACCGCCGGAGTCATGCTCAACAACCGGACGTCCATCCGAACACCCGCCGGAGCCTCGCGGACGACGAATGCGCGGAACAGCGCCAGAATCTTTTGCGGGTCCTGATTCGGCACCAAGCGGAAACTCACTTTCGCAGTGGCGCGCGATGGAATCACGGTCTTCGCGCCCGCGCCCGTGAATCCGCCGGCGATGCCGTGGACTTCGAAAGTCGGCCGCGCCCAAGTCCGTTCCTGCACCGAGAAGCCGGATTCTCCCGTGAGCCTGCTTGATCCAACTTCGTTCCTCAAGAACCCCGCTTCGTCGAACGGAAGCTTCGCCCAGCTCTCTTTCTCGACGGGCGCGGGCGGCGCGACGTCGTCATACACGCCGGGAACAAGAATACGACCGTTGGCGTCTTTGCACTTCGCCAACAGCTCGATCAAGCCGAAGATGGGATTCGGCGATGCGCCTCCGTACAAACCGGAATGCAAGTCGCGGGCCGGGCCGGTCGCCTCGATCTCCATGTAGACCATGCCGCGCAGTCCGATGCACAGGGTGGGCAGGCCGTCCGCGTAGAGCGCCGTATCGGAGACCAGCGCGATGTCGGATTTTAGCTTGACGCAGTTCGCGGCCACATACTTCGCGATGGACGCGCCGCCGATTTCTTCTTCCCCCTCCGCCAGGAATTTCAGATTCACCGGCAGCGTGCCGTGGACCGCGCGCAGAGCCTCGACGGCCTTAATGTGCATGTACATCTGCCCCTTGTCGTCGGCCGATCCGCGCGCGTAAATGTTGCCGTCGCTTACGGTGGGCTCGAACGGAGGGTTGCGCCATTCGTCCAGCGGGTCGGGAGGCTGGACGTCGTAATGTCCGTAGCACAGCACGGTCGGCTTGCCGGGCGCGTGTAACCAATCACCGTAGATCAGCGGATTGCCGTCGGTCGGAATGATCTCGACGTTCTCGATGCCCGCGCGCCGCAGCCTCTCGGCCACGAAGTCCGCAGCTCTCGCGATATCGGGCTTGTGCTCGGGCAGCGTGCTGACGCTCGGAATCCGCAGAAACTCCTTCAGCTCTTCGAGCAAGCGGGATTGGTTCCGCTCAACGAATGTATCGACAGCCTGAGACATGACGGGCGCGGGTCAAGCTTATTATCGCAGACAAGCCTTGTTGACTCGTCTTTAGAATCCGTAGAGCCGCGCCGGATTGTCCACCAGGATTTTCCTGCGCACCAGTGCATCCGGCGCCCACACCGCCAACAGATTCAGCAGCTGCCCATCGTCGATCTGCAACAGAGGAGTGACCTCGGTTTTCGCGCGGCCGCTCGGCGGCGCAGTGCCGGGGTGCGGCCAGTCGCTACCCCAAATGACGCGATCCGGGTTCGCCGAAATCAGCGCTCTCGCCAGTGGCGCCGCATCCGGATAATCCGGCCCGCGTGTCGATGCCCGATAGGCGCCCGAAAGTTTGACGTAAGCCTTGCCCGAGCGGATCAGCTCCACCAGGTCCGCGAAGCCCGGCTGGCCCACGCCCAAAGCCGCTTCGGCGCCGCCGAAATGATCGAATACCACCGGCACCGGCGCAGCCTCCACCATATCCTTGATGCTGGAAATGATCGCAAGGTTGGTGTACATCTGGATGTGCCAGTTTCGCTTCCTCAGGCGGTTAAACGCGTCCTCAAGACGCCGGCGCGCGAGTGCGGGATCGTTCTGGCCGGCGGTGGCGAGATTAAGTCGAATGCCACGCATGCCGGCCCGTCCCATCGCATCCAGATTGTTCTCCGACGTTCGATCGTCGATGACCGCCACGCCGCGGGCCGACGCGCCGCGAGCCTGCATGCCGTAAAGAGTAGCGGAGTTGTCGGCCCCGTAAACGCTCGGGGTTACGATGACGACTCGGTCGATATGGAGCGCTTGATGCAGCGCCGCCATCTCGTTCGGCAACGCGGGTTCCGGCGTATAGACGCGGCCGGAGAACAAGGGAAACTTCGCCGCGTCGCCGAAGATGTGCGTGTGACAATCGCAGGCATTCGCTGGAACGTCGAAATTCACGGCGGTCACGGGCTGGGATGCCTTCGCGTACGCCCGCCGAATCGGCAACAGGCTTCCGGCCGCGGCTGCTCGGACCAGCATTTCTCGTCGTGTCAGAGAGGTTCTTTCCTACCTTCGGTTTGAGTATATGGCAATTGCTCCAGCTCCTCCGAGTACCCTCTGTAAAAATTCCATTGAACAACGGGGCTCGAAATCCGCACCACAACAAAACAAAGCGTTTGGCGAATGGAATGTCAGTTGCATGATCGGGCTTTCGAGGGGAATTAGCATCATGCACAAAGTGGGCCTGATATTGCTCCTGGCTGCCGCCTCGATAGCCCAAGTGGTGACCGCCCAAGTTCCAAGATCGCAAGAAGTGCCACCGGTAGGTGACGCCCAACCCATCTTCCGCGTCACGGTAGTCGAGCGCACTTCCAACGCGGTCAGCTATCGCCATCGCAGCGGTTGGACCAAGGTGGATCTGCGTGGCACTCCGCTCGCGCCGGATGCCTCCGGACATGCCGACGTTAATAGCCGGCCCGGCTACATCGAAGTGAAGACCGAGATGCATAAGCTCCTCCCAGCGTCCCAATATGGGCCGGAGTTCCTGACTTATGTCTTATGGGC
>JBEKHQ010000571.1:0-3389 GCA_050012195.1 Bryobacteraceae bacterium
AAGCGTTTCAAAACGCAATGGAACCGAAGCACGCTCTCCCGGCTCAGTGGCCGGCAGCCCGCGCGGGTTGATCTCAATCTGCACGGTATCGGTCAGCTTCAAACCGAGTCCGGGATCGCTGGGAACCTCGAACGCGAAGTGTTCGCCCGAATTGAGTAACGGCGAGGCCAACGATGCCGAGAACGTCGGCACGGGCTTGCCCCCGTCGGCGTTCGGAAACTTCGCGGCGAAGTCGTTCTCCGCAGGCTTCGCGGTAACGCGAAACTGGCTGCCATCCTCGCTGCGTTCCACTGCGAGCTCGTAGGCAAATACCACCAGGTCGTTCTCATCCCGGAAAACACGATAGAAGCTATTGCCCGATGCCGCCTCGAGCTCCACCGCCAACGGACTGGGTGTGTCGTCCGGGAGATTAAGCGCTATCCGAACCTGGACGCCATTGCTGAGAGAGACCACCGAGGACGGCTGCCCGGCCACGACCAGCGGGGCCAGAAGAAGAATAAGAATGCGCATGGTGACTCGGGCGGAGGGCGGTACCAATCCTATTTTCCCCTTGCACGGCTCTGGCCGCAAGCGAACCTTGCTAACCGTTACGCTCCAGGGCGATCTTCCAGCGCGAGCGCTTTGCGGATTTCTGCCACGGGCGTCTGCTTCCAGTGCCGGGCCAGATTCTCGAGTGTGGCGAAGGAACGCGTCGCCATTCGATCGATATAGAGACAACCCTGCAGATGATCGATCTCATGCTGCAGGATGCGCGCGTGCCAGCCTCGCGCCTCGATTCGCCGCTCGGCGCCGGTGTGGTCCAGATACTCGACGGTGACGGCCCGCGGTCGTTTGACCAGCGCGCTGAAACCCGCCAAACTCAGGCAGCCTTCGAAGAATTCGGCTTCCTCCTGGGATCGCTCGACGATGCGGGGATTGATGATGGCTTGGAATTCGACCGGCCTGCGCTCGCGTTCGGCCAGGACCTCCGGCGCAATGTCCTTCAAATACTCCACCCGATCCTCGATGACCGCCAGTTGGAGCGGGAGCCCAATTTGAGGCGCCGCTAAGCCGACGCCCGGCGCGTCGCGCATGGTGTCCCGCATCCAATCGATGAGCTGCTGCGTTTCCGCCAGAGCGATCTCTTCCGCCTGGAGCGGGCGCGCGACGTTCCGCAACACGGGTTCGCCTACCTGCACAATCTTGAGTCGCATCCCGCTTCCGATTTTACGGTTTTCCGGCCGGCGGCGACGGCGGCACCACCGGCACAGCCCAAACCGCGGAAGGTGATCCGTTGTATTCAACCTGGATGTTCGTCACGTTCCGGTTGGCCACTTCAGGGGGCGTGATTACGTTGATTTGCGAGACCGAAGCAAACAGAATCTGCGCGGGCACGCCATCGAACAGAACCTGGGTGTGATCTATTTCGGTCGGGAACGTCCCATTCGATCCACGTTCCGATGTGGCGCCGAGCTCGCCCATCCCGATGCCGTAAATGGTGACGATCGCGCCCGCGGATACTCCGCGCTGAATTCGCGAAGTGGCCGCGACAATGCTGCCGATGATCGGACTCGAGTAGGGTCCTGCTTCGACAAGCAAAGTGACTGGAACTACTACCGAGCCGCTGGCGGCCGTGAGAGTAACACTGCCGTGATAAATACCCGGCAACATCCCGCTTGCGCCAGCACCCACGTTAAGCTCCGCAGGCGTCACGGGCTCGAAGTTAGGAAACGGGCTTGTGTCCGCACCAAGCCAGTTGCCACCGTCGGACGTTTTCGTCGTCACCGTTACCGGGAGCGGAGTCTCACCGCTAGTCAGGGTCAGAACCGGGTTTGCGGCAGGGCCGTCGGACGCGACCACCAACAGTAGACTGGTTGGTGTCACCGCAAGAGGCGGCGCCGTACTCCACACAATGAGCGTTACCGGGAGGAGTCCTGGCGCTGCCCCCGTGGCGGTAAATGTAACCAACCCTGAATAAGTGCCGGGCGGCAAGCCCGCCGGATTGACGTTAATCCAGGCGTATGTATCCTCACCCGGGATCAAGACGGGGTTCAACCAATCGCCCCCGGATTGCGTACTTGCGGAAGCGGAAACAACCGCTTTCGCTAGATTGGTGGAACTCCACATCACTTGTTGAGCGGCTGGCGTGGGATCTCCCACGCGATAACCGAAAGTAACCGAGGGTGGGGAGGGCGCCAGCGCCGGAGGAACCGAGGGACCACCGACGATTTGCGCATAAAATGGCAGAACTATGCTGTTGTTCGATCCTTTCACTACAATCTGCCCCTGTTGGAACCCTGAGGTCTCCGCCGCATTGAGAGTTACAGTGATGGCGGCCGGCGTGGAACCTTGGGAAGGCGTCACCGTGAGCCAGGCGCTCCTGTGGATTCGCCCGCCATCGAATGTAACCGCCGACGCGGAGAAAGCGGCCGGATTGCCGTTCGTGACAATTTGCAGCGTCGCGGAGGCGGTCTGTCCGTATTTCGCCGAGAGGCCAAGTGCGGGTTGAGCAAGCATCCCGTAGGGCTGTAGCGAGCAGCATTGGCTGCTAAGTTCCGACGGCGTGAGTTCCAAGAATGGTTGAGCTGTCACTTGCAGCGACACAGAGACCGTCGTTGGCGCGACGTAGGCGCCGGTGGGCGTGAGCGAAATCGTGCCTTGATAGGAGCCCGGCGCCAGCCCCGTGGGATTTACGCTGACCGACAGAGTGGTGGCCTCGGTACCCTGTGCAGGCGTCACTTGAAGCCAAGATCCGCCGGATGCGGTGGAAGGAGACGCTGTGAAGCTGGTCGAGGCGGCGTTCGCGTTCACGACGAGTTGCTGCGCTGATGGCGCTGCGGTCCCGGCCTGCCAGGAGAAGAACATAACGCTCGTCGTCGATAGAGGCGATGCCGGGTCCTGAGGCGTCATCAAGCTCGGAGTCACGGTCGTAGACTCCGTGCCTGAAAAGTCAGGCGGCAACGTCGTCAATTGCAACATGCGCACCGGCGCGGTGGAGACAATTTGCACCTGTCGCGTGGCCTCCTCGAGCGCTCCGAACCCTGGGCTGACGTAATATCCCCCGGCCGGAATGGTTACGTCACCCGTCTGGATCACCTCGCCCATGGGAAAAGGCTGGATCTCAGTGAACGTCATATCCACCGGAGTCGGGTTCTGGTTCTGAATCACGAAAACAACTGTCGAGGGGTAATCGATACCCACGAAACCGCCTTGGTAGGTCTCCCAGGGAAAGATCGGATAGACATTCGCTGGGGGATTGCTCACGGCAACACCGACCGGGAGCGAACAGATGTAGTTCGCCCGCGATCCATCCCCATTCACAATGCTGACGTCCTTGCCATCCAGATCGGTCGCGCCACCTAGGGTAAGGTCGATCTCTTGAGAGCCGACGAACTCGATAGCGGACAAAC
>JBEKHQ010000572.1:0-3387 GCA_050012195.1 Bryobacteraceae bacterium
AGAGTTCACGAATCGTAATGTGCTTTGCGTCGGTCAGGTCGGGCAGGTATTTCGATACGGTGTCATTGAGGGAAAGCTTGCCACGATCCGCCAGCGCGAGGATCGCGGCAGCCGTGAACTCTTTGCTTACAGAACCGATTGCAAAGCGCGTAGAAACAGTCGCGATTCGAGGCCGGGGAGTTGCGTTGACATGATCCATTACTGTCGGCAACTGAGCGTGGCCGTATGCCTTCAGGTAGGCGATGTAACCATTCCGCACAATGGCCAATGAGATCGCCGGCACGTTGTCGCGGCCCATGATCGTTCCAACGGCTTCGTCCACTTGTGAGCTTTCAACTTCACTCAAGGGCGCGAGGCTCTTGAAGGCCTGCGCGGGAAGGTGCGGAGTCACCGCGAGCAAGAGACAGAATCCCACCGTTGGTGTGAAAGAAGCGCGAAATCGGATTCTTCCCATCACAGAAGACAGGATATAAAACAAGTCGCCATCACCGGAAGTCTTCCATCCAATGAGGTCTGAGGATGATCCCCGGTTCGGCCCCGTCGGCTTGCTGCCTTTCGATTAGGTTGCTCTTGAGGAAGCCGAACGCCTCTTGCAGAATCGAGACGCCAGCGCCGCTTATGATGTTCGGTTAGCTTCGCCGGGATACCCAGGGTTCCCGCCAAATTCAAGCCCGAATCGGCCGACCTGTTAAAATAGCGTCAGCAGCGTGCCTCAAATCGGCCGGTACCAAATCCTGGATGAACTCGGGCGCGGTGCGACCGGCGTCGTGTACCGTGCCCAAGATCCCGCCATCGGCCGCATCATCGCCATAAAAACCATCCGTCTCTCCGATTTCACCGACGAGGCCGAGCGCGACCGCTTGCGCGAGCGCCTTTTTCGAGAGGCACAATCGGCCGGCGTCCTGTCCCATCCCAACATCGTGACCATCTACGATATCGCGGAGGAGAACGGCCTCGCTTACATCTTCATGGAGTGCGTCGATGGTCCCCCGCTCGAGAAAGTCCTGAATGATTCGCGGCCGCTCGAGAGCGCCGCGGTTCTGTCCATCCTGCGCCAAACCGCGACCGCCTTGGATTACGCCCACAAAAAAGGCATCGTCCATCGTGACATCAAGCCCGCCAACATTCTGATTCACGATGGGACCGTGGCCAAGATCGCCGATTTCGGCGTGGCCAAAATCCTTTCGCAGCAGATGACTCACACCGGCGTCATGATGGGAACGCCCAACTACATGTCGCCCGAACAGGTCCAAGGCCACGCCGTGGACGGGCGTGCCGATCAATTTTCGCTGGCCGTGATCGCCTATGAGGTGCTCACCGGCGAGAAGCCGTTCTTGGCGGATCAATTGCCCGCGTTGTTATTCCGGATCGTTCGCGAAGATCCGGTGCCGGCGCAGCGCCTCAACCTTACGCTGGCCCCGCAGGTGGACGTAGTCTTCCGCAAAGCGCTCGCGAAAAGCGCGGGCGACCGTTATTTGAGTTGCCTCGATTTTATAGAAGCGCTGGCGACGGCATGCGGCGTCAACCCGGCCTGGCATCCGCTTCCCCGGCGCGGCGCGCAAAACCTGCCCACGCTGGGCGGCGCGGGTGTGCCGGTGGAACCTAGACCCGCGCTTCCGCCGCCGGCCCCGCTGCCCAAGGAATTAGGAAGCGTCTTGGCGCCGCCCGCCCAGACATCGCCGCTCTTTCGGCCCGAGGCCGAGCTAGAGGAACGCAATCCCGTGCTCAAGAGCCTGGTCTGGATGCTGGTGGGAATCGGGCTGGTGGGGCTGGTTCTATACGGCGCCCAAAAATATCTGTTCAATCGCAACACGGAGCCTTCCCCGCCAGCGGTGGAAGCGCAGGCTCAGCCACCGGTCACCGCGCCGCCTTCTGTTTCCCAGGATTCGAAGCCTAGCCCCGTCGGCGAGCCGAACGTTCCGGCGGAATCGCCGCCGCCGGCGCCGCCCGCCAATCCGCCGCAATCGACTACGCCGGAGACCGCGAATCCTCAGCCTCCCGCCCCCGAAAAGCCGCGGGAAAAAGCAGCGAGCGAATCGCCTACTCCGCCGCCGCAACGTACGCTGACTCCGCTGCCCGTTAACGTTCCGAAGCCCGGCCTAGCCGAATCCGTTCAATTTGTCACCGAACCGCCCAACGCGCAGCTCACCATCGATGGCAATTCCGCTCAAGGCTGCAGAACGCCTTGCATGTTGTCGCTCTCGAACGGCCGTCACTCCCTGAATGTGCAGCTGGATGGCTATCGGCCCTATCCGAGGGTCTTCACCGTCCCGCAAGAGCGGGAAATGTTCCTGCAGTTGTCCAAGGCGGCCGGCACGTTGAGCGTCACTTCCAGCCCGCCCGGCGCCACCATCGAGATCAACGGCGAATTGCAGGCTAAGCGCACCCCCGCGCTCTTCAACTTTCCACCAGGTACGTACCGCGTCAGGGTGGCTAGAAATGGCGCCTCGCTGGATTTCGACGTCCAGGTCCGCGATGGCGAACTGATCAACAAGAAAGTGGATTTTTGATGCGCGCGAATAGCGCTCCGCCCGCGACAAACGCGGTCGCCACGCTGGCCTCAATTCTTGTTAAGAATTCGTCGGCTGCCAGTCTTGGCCCATCGCCGAATGGCCAACGGTAGTCGTCGAAGACGATCCAACCGTCCGCGCGAACCGAACCGCCCCACGCGCATATGTCCTCGCGCACGCGCCGGGGCGCATGGTTTCCATCAATGTGCAAGAGCGCTATTTCGCCCCGATACGCCGTCCATCCGAAATCGTCGGTTGTAAAACATCGTTCGGAGTGATAGATGAACGCGGCTTGGTCCGAACGGGCGCGGCAGTAGTTCACGACGCCCGCATACGGTGCCAGGTTGACGCGAAATCCGTCGAAGACCTCCTCCATGGGCGTATCTCGAAAAGCGCTGTCAACGTCGGGTATGTTCTGCAGGAGATCCTCCGCTCCCCAAGGGTCCACGCAAAGCAGCCTTCCGATTCGATAGTGCTTGGCGAGCAACGCCAACGCCACCGCCGAGCGGCCCCAAAACGATCCGATCTCCACGACATCGCCCGCGGGCATGGAACGAAAGATCGCGACCAGCGCCTCCAGCTTGGAATAGTCGCACTGGCCGGGAACCAACTGAAATTCGCGGACCAGCGCCGCCAATTGTACGGACGTCATCGGGGCAGCCAGTTCTCCGCACCCGCCCGGTTGCATCGGATCGCGGGCGAATCCGGCTGCGATGTCGCGATATCCGCGGTACTCCGCCAACTCCGCGTCTAGCGGCAGTTCCGCCTCGAGGCGAGCGTTCGGCGCCACTTTCGGCAGCAGGTCTCGTAGTTTCATCCATACCACGGGATGGGGCGTGAACACCGCGTCAATGTGATTTTCGGCAAGTGAGTGCCC
>JBEKHQ010000573.1:0-3385 GCA_050012195.1 Bryobacteraceae bacterium
AATACCAACGCGCAAACCATGGCGTGGATCATGGACACTTATTCGATGCACAAGCGCCGGAGCACCACGGCTGTAGTCACCGGCAAGCCTCTCGCTCTGGGTGGCTCGCGAGGGCGCACGGAAGCTACCGGGCGCGGGTGTATGGTGGTCACGCTCCAGGCCTTGCGCCGCCTGGGCATGGATGTTTCCAATACGCGCGTGGTGGTGCAGGGCTTCGGTAACGTAGGCAGCAACGCGGCCAAGCTGATGGCCCGCTCCGGTTTCAAGATCGTGTGCGTGGTTGAATACGATGGCGCCGTTTACAATTCGCACGGCCTCGACATTGAAGCGTTGCTGAAGCACCGCGCCGAAACCGGCTCGATCACCGGCTTTTCCGATGCTGAAGACATTGACAAGGATCAGGCGTTGTTTCTCGATTGCGAAGTGCTATTGCCGGCCGCGAGAGAGAACGTAATCACGTCCGCCAACGCCCACCGCATCAAGGCGCCGATCATTTGCGAGGGCGCCAACGGCCCAACCACTTCGGAAGCGGACGCGATTCTCGCCGAAAAGAAAATCTTCGTCATCCCGGACATTCTCGCCAACGCGGGCGGCGTCACCGTTTCCTATTTTGAATGGGTGCAGGATCGCCAGGGATTTTTCTGGAACGAGCAGCTCGTCAACGGCCGTTTGGACGAGATCATGGTGAACAGCTTCAACGACGTGGTCGGATACGCGGACAAGCATAAGGTGAACAACCGCCTGGCTGCCTATATGCTGGCCATCGATCGCGTCGCGTTCGCGCTCAAGACCCGCGGCATCTATGCCTGATCCCGAGGCGGATCAATCCACAACCACGTCCGCCTCCACGCCGCTGATGCGGCAGTATCACGCCATCAAGCAGCAGGTTCCCAACACCCTGCTGATGTTCCGCCTGGGCGACTTCTACGAGCTGTTCTACGACGACGCCATCACCGCCGCGCGCGAACTCGAAATCACGCTGACCTCGCGCAACAAGGAAAAAGGGCAAGCCATCCCGATGTGCGGCGTGCCCTATCATGCGGCCGAGGGCTATCTTACGCGCCTGATTCAGCGCGGCTTCCGCGTCGCGATCTGCGATCAGATGGAGGAAGCCGGGCCGGGCAAGAAGTTGGTGAAGCGCGAGGTCACGCGTGTGGTTACGCCCGGCACCGCCACCGAATCGTCGTTGCTGCGCTCGCACGAGAACAACTACCTGGCCGCCGTTTGCCGCAACGGCGCGCGGGCCGGGATGGCGTATGTCGACATTTCCACCGGCGAATTTCGCGCCACCGAACTCGACGCCCTGGAGCTCGCCGCCGCGCTCGAGAATTTGACCGTTCGCGAGGTGCTGGCGGCGGAAACGGCCGTCGACGTTCCCGGGCTTCGCACTCCGCTGGACGACTGGATTTTCAGCCTGGACTATGCCGACCGCTCCTTGCGCGATCACTTTCGTCTGCTGACCCTGGATGGCTGCGGGCTGAGCGGGAAACCGCTGGCCGTTTCCGCCGCCGGCGCGATCCTGCATTATCTGCGGGACACTCAGAAATCCGCCCTCGACCATCTCGATCAGCCCTCTTACTACGACCGCAGCGACTCGATGATCCTGGACGCCGTCACGGTCCGCAATCTCGAACTGCTGGAGCCGCTCTTCGCCGGCGAATCCCGCGAATCCACGCTCATCCACGTGCTCGATCAAACCTCCACCGGAATGGGCGGCCGGCTGTTGCGCAACCGCTTGCTGCGCCCGTCGGTGCAAGTGGCGGAGATCGAAGCTCGTCTGGATGCCGTCCAGGAAGTGACTCAATCCACAATCGCGCGTTCGGAAATCCGCAAGCTGCTCGCGAGCGTGCTGGATCTCGAACGCCTGCTGGCGAAGCTGACGCTGGGCACGGCGGGGCCTCGCGAGCTGCTGGCGCTCGGCCGGTCGCTGGCGGTCCTGCCGCGCCTCAAGGAGCACGTTTCCGCATTCACGGCGGCCCGGCTGCGGCGGATTCGCGAAGAGCTGGACGAAATCCCCGAAGTTCGCGATCGCATTTTACTAGCGATCGCGGAGGAACCGCCGGCTACCCTCGCCGATGGCGGCACAATTCGGTCGGGTTATCACGCCGAGCTCGATCAGCTACGCGACATCAGCCGCAATAGCCGCCAATATATCGCTCAGATCGAAGCTCGCGAGCGCGGCCGAACCGGGATACAGTCCCTCAAAGTCCGCTTCAATAACGTCTTCGGATACTACATCGAGATCTCGAAAGCCAACCAGCACCTGGCGCCTTCGGACTACGAACGCAAGCAAACGCTGGTGAACGCCGAGCGTTTCACCACCGGCGAGTTGAAGGAGCTGGAGAGCAAGATCCTGGACGCCGACGAGAAAATGCTGGCCCTTGAGCGCGAGATTTTCCAAGAGCTTCGCTTGTTTGCAGCCGAGCATGCGGTGAGAATCCGCCAGACTGCGGCCGCCGTCGCGGAACTCGATGTCACGTGCGCGCTGGCGCAAATCGCGGCCGAGAACCGCTACGTTCGCCCCAGTTTTTCCGATTCCGGCGAGGTTCGCGTCGTGGCGGGACGGCATCCGGTGATCGAAAAGCTGGCCGAGAAAGAAGCGCTGCGTTTCATCCCCAACGATCTTTACTTCGACGCGCAAGCGCAATTTATCTTGTTGCTCACCGGCCCCAACATGGGCGGTAAGTCCACCTATCTGCGCCAAGCGGCGGTGATCGCGATTCTCGCGCAGATGGGTTCGTTCGTGCCGGCGGATTCCGCCATGCTCTCGATCGCCGACCGCGTGTTCACCCGCATCGGCGCGGCCGACAACCTCGCGCGCGGCCGCTCCACTTTTATGGTGGAGATGACGGAGACGGCCGTGATCCTGAACACCGCCACGTCGCGCAGCCTGGTGGTACTCGACGAAATTGGACGCGGCACCGCCACCTACGACGGACTTGCGCTCGCGTGGGCCGTGATCGAGCACATCCACCAGCGCATTCACGCGCACACGCTCTTCGCCACGCACTATCACGAGCTGACCGAGCTGGCGGATCAGCTTCCGGGTGTTCGCAACCTGCAAGTTTCGGTGAAGGAGGCCGGCGATCAGGTGATTTTCCTGCGCAAGGTGGAACCGGGCCGCGCCGATCGAAGCTATGGCATCGAAGTGGCGCGTCTGGCCGGCTTGCCCGTTTCCGTGATCGAGCGCGCGCGCGAAATTCTCGCGTTGCACGAACGATCCGAACACGCCGTTACCGAAGAGCTCACCCCGCGCGCTCCCGGTCCCTTGCAGATTCAGATGTTCGAGCCGGTGAACTACCAAATCGCGGATCGCATTCGCAATTTGAAGCTGGACGAACTGCGCCCGATTGAGGCTCTGCAACTTCTGAACGAGCTGCAGAAA
>JBEKHQ010000574.1:0-3378 GCA_050012195.1 Bryobacteraceae bacterium
GGGTAGCAGGTTTGCCGGGGTAGGAGAATCATGCGTCGGCCGAAACGCCAAATAAAGTGCGGTTCACACCCACTTCTATTCGCGCCAGTACTTGAATCCCGCCGCGGTCAGCCGCGCCAGGTCCCTCATCAGTTCCGGTTCCGGTACGGCCTTGAAGTTGAAGCAGGTCTTGCCCTGCATGCGTTTCTTCAATGCGGGCGAGATGCTCTTCGTCATCACCGGAGACATGTAAAGAGGCATCAGATGAAAGCTGACGTATGCCTTACCCAGGCGCACGGAGCCGAAGTACATGGGACTCCCTTTATGTTGTGGGAAAGGTGACGCGGATTTCGTGAGTAAAGTGTACTCCTTGGCCGTGTCCGCCTTCACGACCAGTCGATCCGCAAATTTAGCGAACACGCTTTTGAGGGCGGCGAATGCGGCGGGGAAATCGTCAGGCATAAGTCATCTCGACGGCGTCCCCGGGTTGTGGAACCCCTCCTGAATGACGCGCGGGTTGTCCACCTCCCGCAGCTTGCGCGCTTCCTCTTTGGTTTTGGGCTTTGCGAATCGAGCGCGCGCCGGATCGAAGACGCGCGGATCCGACGGCAGGAAAGTGAACGGGGCCAGGTCGGGTGTATCGGTGAACATGTCGCTCATGTCCGCCGCCAGGGCGTCTTCCAAATTCAGCGGACCCAGGCCTAATAGTTCGTAGATGGTTTTCTGGACGCTCCCCATGCTGGAGTGCCGGTGCGAAACGAAACCGCGCCGCACATAGGGACTCATCACCAGCACCGGGCTGCGGTGCGCGTCCACGTGATCTCCTCCGTCCTGAGCGTCGTCCTCGATCACAAAAATGGCGCTGTCCTTCCATATCGAACTGTGCGTGATCTTGTCCACGATCAGGCCCAGCGCCAAATCGTTGTCGGCGACGAAAGACGCGCGGTAGGGATAGCCGTCCGACGGACGCGGATCGGAGGTGTGATCGTTCGGAAGCCGAATGACGGTGAGCGCGGCGATCTTCCCTTTCGCCAGGCGGCGATCCATATCCTTGGCGAATTCCTGGTAGCGGAACTGATCGGGAATGCCGAGGTTGAAGGTGGGATAAGCTCGATCGCTCGATTCGAACACCGGCTTTGGCACGGGAGCGTTCAGGATCAGTCGCTGTCCTTCCGGTTGGGTGCCCTCGCGCTCGTCGGCGCCCTCAACTTCCAGCCCTTCGCCATAATTCCGAACGCTCAGGCCCGCGCCCGCGATGTGCTCCCAGAGCGAGCCGTACTCGGGTTCGTCCTCGGGCATGGGGCTATCGGCGCCGCCGCCCAGAGCGCGACGTCCAGGAGCGGAGCTGAAGGGGCTCGAATCGCGGCGGCCGCCGTATCCGGAAGTCCAGGCCATGTTGAACCACGGCGTGGGCGCCATGCCAACGACCCAACGATGGCCGTCGGCGGAAACGTCGCTGTCGACGAAGAATCTATCACTAGTGGCGAATCGGCCGGTGAGCGCATGCGCATTCGGCGTCACGCTCACGCCGGTCAGCTTGGGCTCTTCCTCGGTCCAGCCATGCAATCCGAAACGCGCCAGCCGAGGTTCGCCGTCCACATCTGGGAGATCGCCGAAAATTTCGTCGAAGGTGCGGTTCTCGCGAACTACGAAGAAAACGTGCTTCAGGCGGGGCGGTTGCGGACCGGCCACAAGCGCCGCTTGATTGTTGCGCAGCACGGCCGTGGTGGATTCCGCGAGCGCGGATTCGAGGATCGGCAACTTGACCACGGAGATGCTTCCCAACTCAAGCTCGCCGACGTAGCGCCGGTCGCCGTTCGCCAGGGCGCTCGGACCGGCTCCCCTGCCCTTGTTGTTGACCACGTAGAGCGCTTCCTGGTTGGGAGCGAGAGCCAGCGCCGCCGGATACCAGCCCGTGTTGACGTGGCCCAAGACGCGACCCGAGCTCTTGTCGATCACCGCAACCGCGCTCAGGCCGGCTTCCGCTACGTAGAGATTTTTCGCATCTTGCGCCATGCCGACCGGCATCATGCCGCGCAACGGGCGACCTTTGGCGTCTTCGAACGTCGCGCCGGAAAAAGGCGACAGCGCGATCTGGCGCCGAATCTCGCGGCCATCCGGAGAAACCACCGCGACCGAATCTCCATGTGACAGCGAGACGTAGACTTGTTGCGCGTCTACGATGACGGCGGAGGGAGCCGCGCCGCCGATGACGCCGCCTTTGGAATCCGCTTGTATGGGGCCGCCGAGGCGCAGCTTCGCGGTTATGGCGGGCTTGGCCGGATTGCCGATGTCGGCGGTCCACAGCGAGCTTCCGCGGACGTCGTTTTCGTTGCCGAGTCCGGGAACGCGACGGCCTTCTGCTCGAACGCCCTTACGCGCGGCGGCGGACGGATAGGCGAACGGAGGAAATCGCAGACCGGTGTGGAGCGTGTCTTCTTTGCGGACGCCGGGGATGAGCTTGTACTCGAACAATCCCGAATTGGTGATGTACAAGCGCTTTCCGTCCTCCGAGAGCGTCATCGCCAGCGGATTCGCTCCCGTGGGGATGGTAGCGATGCGCTCGCGCGACGAGGTATCGATGACAACGACACGCCAGTTGCCCTGATCGATGACATAAAGAAAACGGCCGTCGCGCGAAAGAGCCAGGTTGGCCGCGAAGCTTTCGGAATAATTCGCGCCCGCGGTGGGTCCGTTCAGCTCGATGCGCGCTGCTCGACGCCACGTGCCCGTGGACCAGATCTCTACCGCGCCGGAATCGCCGGTGGCATCGTAAAGCCACTGGCCGTCGGGCGAGTAGGCGACGCCCGCGTGCACCTGCACCAGGGGATCTTTCTTGTCGGTGGCGGCTATGGTGGTAATGCGCGGATCGCCCGAGTCGGGACGATCGACGATATTCAAAGAGAACGGAAAGCCGATGCACGGCACTGCGATTTGGCGCCCATCCGGGCTAACCGCGAGAGCGAACGGAAAGGGCGCGAGTGTAATCCAGCCGCCCTGAGGCGTAATGAGACGGCCGTTGGGAAGGCGCGCTTCGATGGCCGCCGCGCTCAGCGCGCCCGCGACGGCCAGAAGTACACAGCAGAAATGTAGCCGGTCCGAAAGTATCCGCAATCGCTAAGACTCCGAATCGAATTTTAGTTTACCGTTCTGGGACGCGTTGCGCTGCCCATTCTCGCGCTGCCTTATCCTGAAGCCAACATGCTCAGCGAACCGCTCTTTTATATCTCGCCCAAGGCGGCGGTGCGGAACAGCCCGATTCACGGCCGCGGACTCTTTGCCGTCGACGGATTCCGGGCGGGCGAGATCGTCTGTGTCAAGGGCGGATATATCTTCACACGCGCCGCGCTCGAGCGGATCGCGCCGGTGCTTGGTCCGGCGGAAATCCAAATCGCGGAC
>JBEKHQ010000575.1:0-3377 GCA_050012195.1 Bryobacteraceae bacterium
CTTGAGTTGGTAGATACTCAATTGGTTGGTCGTTCGGCATAACGGGCCTTGAGATGCGCCAGCAAAGTCCGCGCAGAAACTGGGCTCGCTTTAATCGGCTTCTGTAGGCGTCATCAAAAAAGCTCCCATTGTCGTCGTGTAGGTCTTTCAAGGCTGCGAGGTCCAGCAGTCTGAGCGGTCGGATCACCTCAAAACAGCCGACCAACACTTTACAGCCGACCGGCGGTCGCACCTCGGCGAGCGCTACTTCTGGGTCCGTGGCTCCGTAAAAGACGGCGACGCCAGTGGGGTTCATGCGTCCTGCGACTGCACTCGTTGTAGGGGGCGGTCCGACCTTCAGATCCGGATGCTTCATCGCGTCTCTGAGCTCGCGTTCAGACTGAAACTCTCGCGCGCGATAAAGCTTTTCGAGACTTGTGCCGGGTCCAGCTTCTACGACGATGGGCCGTCGAGATATAGTGCTGTACCGATCAATTCCTTCAAAAATGTATGCCAGGATGGACTCGGCGTGCTTGTTAAAAAATCGAGTCTCCGTTTTCAGGCTTCTTTCGAACCTCCACCAATCGCTTTCAAGATCCCCCGTGTCGACAAAGCCTTCCCTGGCGTAGCGCGCGTCAGGACCAAAAGAGTCGTCTTCAAGACCTCCCTCCCGCTCGCTGGCTGCTCGTTCCGCCAACACGTAGCGAACGTCCTCGGCGAACGTATTATCCATCGTTTCTGTCAACTCGCTGATTATCTTTTGCAGAGGCTCGCCCCTGCGTGGAGCTGTTTCGTGATCGTAGTGCGTACGGCGGAAGAAGTCCCCGAGAATGATGCCGACAGAATCCGCGATCTGATCGACCGAGAAGGTTTTCCCCTCTTCTTCACAATAGGAACAGGTTTTGCTGGCACCATCTTTCTCAATCTCCCCAGAGAGAAATGTCTCCTTTACGCATACGGAACACACACGCCGTTCTCTCAGTTCAAGAGGAGACTTCACCGTTGCCACTCCCGCAAGTCCCTATTCTCTCCCCGATTCGGCTGTAGATGCCGGAGCACTTCCAGGGAGCCCCCTTGGGCGAGCACCGCATCCTCCGCCCTTCTGCTACGCTTTAATCGAGATCCGAGGCAATTATCGATGAAGCTCGCCCTCCTGTTTTCGTTCAGCCTCGGCCTCTTTGCGATGCAGTTAGGAGGGCCCCGCGGGTTCCGCCGCCAGCAATACGACTATTACTCCGGAGCGAACGTGCCTTCGGAGTTTTACTGGAGCCGGCTCCAGTACACTTCCAGCTACGCTAACGGCGGCAGCTTCGCGTATCGCCGCTTTTACGGCGGTTGGTCCAGAGATTATCCCAAGGCCGATAACGATTGCTTGATTGCCCTGCGGCGCTTGACTCGCATCAACTCTCCATCGCCACTGAACGTCGCCGATCTCGATAGCGACCATCTCTTCGATTACCCCTGGATCTACGCCGTCGATGTGAACACCTGGACTTTCACCGACGAGGAGGCCAAACGCCTGCACGATTATCTTCTGAAGGGCGGTTTCCTGATGGTGGATGACTTCCACGGTACCGACGACTGGCAGCATTTCATGGCCGGCATGCGCATGGTGTTACCCGACCGGCCTGTCGAGGATCTCAAGGATGAAGACGAGATCTATCACGTCTTGTACGACATCAACGAGAAGTTCCAGATCCCGAGCGAGGTCTACGTCAACACCGGTCGAACCTACGAGAAGGACGGCTACGTGCCTAAGTGGCGCGCCATCCGCAACGATCACGGACGCATCATGGTGGCGATCTGCGCCAACATGCATCTCGGTGACGCTTGGGAGTGGGCCGATAGCCCGGAATACCCCGAGAGGTTTTCCGGACTCGCTTTTCGAATCGTCCTCAATTACATCACCTACTCGATGACCCACTAGAGATGAACCGCGCGCCCCTGTTCGTACAATATGTAAGCAGTCCCGGCGCCCATGTTCGAGTTCTTTCTTAAATATCCGCGTTCAGTGTATGCACACGGCCGATTTGCCTTCTTGGGGGCATGGCCAAAGTGGATGCTCGTGCTCCTGATCCTGGCCGCGGCCGCCGGTCTCGCTTGGCTGATCCGATCCCGACTGGCGCAAGCCGCGCCGGTGATGCGCAGTTGGCGAGTCTGGGTAATCTGGAGCTTGCAGACGCTCCTGGCCGCTCTGCTGCTGGTGCTATTGTGGCAGCCAGCGCTCACCGTCGCCGAGTTGAAGCCGCAACAAAACATCATCGCCGTGTTGGTGGACGACTCCCGCAGCATGGCCATATCCGAGGACGGTTTCACCCGCGAAACCCAAGCCGTCAAAGCGCTTCAGACCGGCGTCCTGGAGAGCCTCAATCGCGGGTTTCAAACGCGTCTTTATCGGTTCGACGACGTGCCCGCGCGTATCGACAACCTCATTGACCTGAAACCCAACGCGCCCTCCACCCGCATCGGCGACAGCCTGAAGCAGTTGAGCGACGAGACTTCCGACCTGCCCATCGGGGCAGTGGTGCTGCTCAGCGACGGCGCGGACAACCCCGGGGGCATTAGCGCGGACGCCACTAACGCGCTGCGCGCTCGCCACATTCCCGTTCACACCGTAGGCTTCGGACGCGAGCGCGCCGCGCATGACGTGGAATTGGAAGATGTCGTCGTTGCTCCCCGCGCATTGGCCGACTCCCGCATTGCTGCCAAGATCACCTTCCACCAACGCGGATACGCTGGCGAAAAGATCAACCTGACGGTGCGCGACATCGTGGGAGGCGACAGCGCCGGCCGAGCGAAGACGCTTGCTTCCCGCACGATCAGCATGGGGCCGGACGGCAACCTCCAGACCGAGACTTTGATGTTCGACATCGGTGGCGCTGGAGCCAAGACGCTCGAAATCGCGGCTGGGCCGCTTGCTGGCGAGGAGAACACAGCCAACAATACTCTGACCCGCGTGGTGAATGTCGGCTCCGAGCCGCGCCGCATCCTTTACATAGAGGGTGAACCGCGTTGGGAGTACAAGTTTATCCGCCAAGCCGAAGAAGACGACCGCATGGTGCAGATCGTCTCCATGGTTCGCACCAGCGAAAACAAAATCTACCGCCAGGGGATCTCCGATCCCAAAGAGCTAGCCGATGGCTTTCCTTCTCGCGCGGAAGATCTGTTCGTTTACCAAGGATTGATCATTGGGTCGGTTGAAGCGGGCTATTTCACTCCCGGCCAGCATGAATTAATACGCGAATTCGTGGATCGGCGCGGCGGCGGCCTGCTGCTGCTGGGCGGTCAATTCTCGCTGGCGGATGGCGGTTGGAGCGCTTCCAAGCTTACCGACCTCTTCCCTGCGGCGCTTCCAACTCAAGCGGGCACTTTTCATCGCGAGGCCGATCCGAGGAACG
>JBEKHQ010000576.1:0-3376 GCA_050012195.1 Bryobacteraceae bacterium
CGTCGACTCCAGAGTCACGACGGGCGGTGTGTTCGAGTATGGATTTTCGATATTCGCGCCGCGCGTAGTGTATTTGCGGTCGATCATCCACACCGGAGCCAGCGTGCCGACGACCTGCTGGGTTTGGCCGTGGATGGTCAGGGTCCAAATAAGTTTCTGATCGCCAAAATCCTTGGGCACGGCGACGCTGAAGACGTCCTTGTGGCGGCGGATGCCGAAGTGAGTGGGCTGTCCGCGATCCGGATTGCCGGGCTGGAAGCTGTTGTCGGCTCCGACGGCGATGTCGGGCTCCTCTTCGTAGTTGCGATTCATGTAGCCGAACCACATGTTGAACGAACCGTCGGGGTTAGTATCGTAACCTTCGAAAACCGGAGCGACGCCTTGGCCCGACCAATGGCGGAGTTGGACGAGCTGCGGGGCGGCGGAAAGCGCGAGAGCCAAGAAGCCCAGAAGCGAAACGTTGCCGAGTCCGCGCATGTCGGTTGCGAATACCCCGGTCACATTTTATTGGTTGCCTTGGCTCCGGTCAAGCGCGTGGGTAGTGTCCTAACAGTGCGGACCCGGCTCACGGACATGGATTCGTGAGTGCCGTCCTAACCGATCCCACGAGCTTTTCGCTTATGTTTGATGCACTCTCTCACGAGAATTCTATGAAGCTTCCGAAGTTCCTTGTCCGGCAGCTTGTCGGCCTGTTGAAAGAACTCCCGAGAGGTCATTTCTCCGCCCAGTAGGGCATCGACAATGCTCGCCGCGCGTGAGTTTGAACCGCGTGACCTAGGGTTTTCCACGGTACGCTAGCTTTCAGAACCAACTATACACCAAGTCCGCCTATCGCTACAAAGCTTTACTTGATTGCCAAACGAAACGACTGCAGTAGTTGATCCATGGTCGCCGATTATATAAGAGACAGCCGGATTGTCTCACAGTCGCGCCATAGGTTCTCCTTAGGGCAGCGGAGCTAGGCTATCGCTTCGCTGCCTCCCTTAGTCGGTTAACGCACCCAGAAGAACCAGACGACGCCAGTAGCAATCGATAACACAAGCGCAATCACGGCCAGCCTCCAGACTTGCTCCTGCGAAAATCTACCTGCGGGAATCCTGAGCAATTCAGCTCCGCAGGCGTCACAAAACGTGGCGTCGTTTCGAATCACCGAGTGGCATTCTGGACATTCCATTACGATGCCGTGGTGGGGATTAACGCGCCGTCGCAGATGGGAGACAAGGGGGTAAATCGCCCCGTCAGGTCCATGCGTCGCGCACCCGCGAAACAGTTGACAGCGTAACGGGCCGCACAGATAAAATTTCAGCATGGATCGCTGGTTCGTGAGATGCAAAACCTGCAATACTCAACTTGCGGATGAGGACTCTTCGTTCCTTTATGATCCCGAACGTCTGCAGTGGCAGAATCCACAGTGGAAGAGCGTGCCTCCATGTGCACCAATACACCTCGACCGATCTTGAAGTCGGAAGGGTTGAATAATTTCAAGGCCAAGGGCTGAGAGAGTGGGTCAGGGTTGCTGTTTGACCCCCGAGAGGAAAAGTTGACGAGCTGCTGGCGGCCTGCGCTACCGAGGCCGCCACCAACCGAGGTCCGCACCGTTAGGACACCACCAGCGCATGTTTGCTATCCGCAGTGGTCACAGCGTTCGACTAGATCGGGCGCTGGATGCCTAGGCGCTTCATCCGGCTGCGCAGCGTGCTAGGATTCAGGCCCAGCATCGCGGCGGCACCCTTGGGTCCTTCCAGCACCCAGCGCGCTGACGCCAACGCGTTCGTAATATGCGTGTGCTCAGCTTCTTGCATGCTACCGGGAGGCGCTTGGGCAGTGCCGCCAACGCCGGCCAGCAGCGGCATATCCAACCAGCCTCCCTGACACAGCACCATCGCGCGGGCCAGAACGTTTTCCAATTCCCGTATATTCCCGGGCCAATCGTAGGTCACCAACTGCTGCATCATTTGAGGCGAAATAGCTTCTACCCGCCGGCCATACTGCCGGCCGTGGCTTTCGATAAAGTGGGCGGCCAACGCGGGAATGTCTTCGCGCCGCTCGCGCAAGGGTGGAACCTCCACGGGGACCACCAGCAACCGGTAATAAAGATCCATGCGAAAGAGCCCTTCCCGCACCATATCCGCCAAGCTGCGGTTAGTGGCGGCCAGCAGCCGCACGTCTACCTTTACCGTTCGATTCGAACCCACCGCTTCGAACTCCTGTTCCTGCAGCACGCGCAGCAGCTTGGCTTGCGTTTCGAGCGGCAGCTCCGTCACTTCATCCAGGAACAGGGTTCCTCCGTTGGCATATTCAAAGCGCCCGATGCGCCGCTCGGTAGCGCCCGTGAAGGCGCCCTTTACATGGCCGAACAGCTCGCTTTCTACCAGCCCGGCGGAGATTGCCGCGCAATTTATTTTCACCAGCGGGCGGTCGCGGCGGTCGCTAAGGTTGTGAATCGCGCGCGCCACCAGTTCCTTTCCGGTTCCCGTTTCGCCGCTGATCAGCACCGTCGCGGACGTGGTTGCCACCAGTTGAATGCGGCTGACTAGATCAAGAAACCGGGGGCTGGATCCGATCATCCCGTCGATGGGATGTTCCGCGCAGATTTCCTCACGCAGGTAGGCGTTGTCCTGCTCGAGGCGCGCCCGCAGTTCGGTAAGCTCCTGGACTCGTCCCTCTAGCTCGCGGTTCAAGTTGTGCACTTGTGCTTCGGCTATCTTCAGATCCGAGATGTCGCGCCCTGTCACCCACGCTCCTACGAGTTTTCCATTTTCGATGACGCCCTCGCGCGTTACCAGCAGAATGCGGCCGCCAAAAGTTCGCTCCACTTGCGAAAAGCGGCAGCCCGCCCTGACGAAGGCGCGGACACGTTCGAGCTGTTCCGGGTCCGAGCGAGGATTCAGGAAATCAATACGGGCTCCGATCATCGCTGCGGCGCCGGGCATGCCAAAAAGCTCGGCCGCCTGATTGTTGCAGTCCGCGACGTAGCCGTATCGGTAGATGTGTTCGATCTGCTCTTCCTCCGACGCATCCAGCGAAATGGGTTGCTCAAACCCCGAGCGTATCAATGCCTCGTTGCCGTGAATCACAAAATCGTGCCAACGTTGTTCAGCGCGCGCCAGGGCTTCCTCGGACTCCTTGCGCTTGATCTCAGCAGTGGCGCGCTGCGCGAAGATGCGGAGCACGGCCTCGGCCAGCTTGGGGTTCTCCAGAGGCTGACGAGTGATGGCACAGATCAACCCCAGGCAGCGGCTGTCGGAATCCATCAGCGGCGACCCGACATATCCCTCGGCGTTCATCTTCGCCAAATCCTTGTCGGCGGGGAAAAGCCGGTGGACTCCTTGCGCATAAGAACAGACGCGCTTCTCTATGACGCTCGCAGAAGGAG
>JBEKHQ010000577.1:0-3372 GCA_050012195.1 Bryobacteraceae bacterium
GGCAAGATCACGGTGATCAATCGGCACGGTCTGGAATCGGCATCTTGCGGCTGCTACAAAGCCATCGTCAAGGTGTACGAAACTCTGCGGGCCGATGCTCCCGGTTCGAAGCGCTAATCCGAGTAACGTTTAGTAACGCGAACGCCTGTGTACGGAAACGCGCACATCCAATGAACGACTCCGTTCAGATAATCTTTAGAATCCTGCGCTTGGTAGGTTGACCGGGCGCGCGGATCGAGGAAATAATGGAAGCGACCCATAAACGATTCATAAACGAAGTGTGCGGTGCTTGGACGACCGCACGGATCCTGTTCCATCCCGCGCCTCCGGTAAAACTATTTTTGGAGGAGAAATCTCGTGGCACAATGCTGGCGTTGCGGCGTCGAGACCCAACTTTACGTGAACGGGCTTCCCCTTTGCATGAACTGCGACACGCCTCAGCCAGAAGCCGACTCCACCCGCTCCGATCATGGGAAAAAATCCGATCCACAGTCTAAGCCCTCCGCAAAGGCAGCCGGCGTCAACATTGGTCAGATAGTTTAGCCGCCGCGCCAGCAGTATTAAGATGAGGCGTGGATCTTCCCGTTAACCCGCCAGTTCCGCCTATGCTCGCCAAGCGAGTGGACGACATACCCGCCGGCGCAACCTGGATATTCGAACCGAAGTGGGATGGATTTCGCGCATTGGTGTTCCGGGATCGGGACGAAATCCAGATCCAGAGCCGCGATGAAAAGCCGCTCAACCGTTACTTTCCCGAGCTGGTTGACACGTTACAGCGGCAATTGCCCGCTCGATGCGTGCTCGACGGCGAGATCGTCATCGCCAAGAATGGCGGGCTCGACTTCGAGGCTCTCCAGTTGCGCCTCCATCCCGCTGCGTCGCGCGTGAAGCTTCTTTCCCAACAGATCCCCGCATCCATCGTGTTTTTCGACCTGCTCTCGGACGGCGATCGCGATTTGCGGGGCGAACCGTTCGAGAACCGGCGACGGCGGCTCGAACTGCTGCTCAAATCCGCGGCGCCGCCCATCCATCTCACTCCGGCCACGCGTGAATCGAGCGTCGCGGCGGATTGGTTTCGCCGCTTCGAGGGCGCGGGTCTCGACGGCGTAATCGCCAAGCCGCTTGCGGGAACCTACCAGCCCGATAAGCGTGTGATGCTCAAGGTCAAACACGAGCGCGATTGCGACTGCGTCGTGGCCGGATTTCGGTGGTACAAGAAGGGCGAACGCACGGCTGTCGGTTCGCTGCTGCTGGGGCTTTTCGACGATTCCGGCGCCCTCCAGCACGTCGGCGTCTGCGCCAGCTTTACGGCAGAGAAGCGCCTGGAATTGGTGGATTTTCTCGCACCCTTTCGCCAGAATGCGCTGGCCGATCATCCGTGGAAGGGATGGGTGGATTCGATAACGGCGGACGGCGAAACCGGACATCGCATTCCCGGCGGACAGAGTCGCTGGAGCCAAGGCAAGGACCTCTCGTGGGAGCCGCTGCGTCCCGAGCTGGTGGTCGAAGTCGCTTATGAGCACATGCAGGGCTCTCGCTTCCGGCACATGGCGCATTTTCGAAGATGGCGCACGGACAAGCAGCCGAGCGACTGCACGTATGCCCAGCTCGAAGTTATTCCGCCGCAGGAGTTGGCCGCGATTTTCGCGGGCGGCCGATAAACTTCGCGCGCCACTCGCGCGTCGGATCGTCGTCCGGGTCCGGCGTTTCCTGCGCCGGCCGCAGGGCCTCCGGCACGTGGCGCAAATTCACTCGGATGCGCGTCCAGGTGGATGACCGGCCCCGCATGGAGTCGACCAACACGTCGTCCACCGCGAGCAGCTCGGCCGCCTCAGGATGTTTGCTTTTCCATCGTTCCAGACCCGCCAGAGCGGCCTCTTTATCGGGAGAATTCGCTACTACCACGAGCGGCATTTTCGTTCGCTGTTTCGTTGCGGCGGACTTGGTGCGCGAAGGCGCCACGCGCGGCGCTTCGCCCTCCATTTTCCGAAAATGCGGAGGCCAGGGTGCATCGGCCAAGCCCGCGGACTCGTCCTTGGCCGCCAGTTCCAGCAGCGTTTCGAGCGAACCCGGGTGGGAATCCATGCCGGCATGCGGATCGCCCAGACGCTCGAACCGTTTCGGCACAGTGAATATCGTGAATTCCGCGGGCTCGCAATCCGGAACCTCGTGCCAATCGAGCGGAGTGGACACGCGCGCGTCGGGAAGCGGCCGAACCGAATAGGCGGAGCACGTCGTCCGATCCTTCGCGTTCTGGTTGTAGTCGAGGAACACGCCGTGACGTTCCTCCTTCCACCATTTCGAACTGGCGAGGGCCGGTACTCTCCGTTCCACGGCGCGCGACAACGCCACCGCCGCGCGGCGCACCTCGGCGAACGTCCAGCGCGGTTGGATGCGCACGTTCACGTGCATCCCGCGCGAACCGCTGGTCTTGGGCCAGCCTTGAAGGCCCATCTCTTCGAGCAGCGCCTTCACCTCGAGCGCCACTAAGCGGACGTCCGCCCACTTGACGCCCGGACCCGGGTCGAGATCCACTCGCAGTTCGTCGGGATGTTCGAGATCGGCGGAGCGCACCGGATGCGGATGCAGCTCGATGCAGCCCAGATTGACGATCCACGCCAGCCCCGCTGCATCATCCACCACGATCTCTTCCGCCGTTCGGCCCGAGGGGAAAGACAGCACCACCGTTCGCAGCCAGGCAGGGCGTTCCGTGGGCGCGCGCTTCTGATAAAAAGCCTCTCCCTCGGCGCCGTTCACGAAGCGCTTGAGCACGATCGGCCGGTCCCGTATTCCCGCCAGAGCCCCTGCCCCCACCGACAGGTAGTAGCGAACGAGATCCAGCTTCGAGACTTTCGTCTGCTTTGAAAAATACAATTTATCCGGGTGCGTGACGCGGATCTCGCGCCCGTCAATCGAGAGTAACTCGGCGGATTCTTCCTTCCTCACAAGAACAGGCTACTTTTAAAGCCGCGTTCCGTTTCTGAGGATCGCCGCTCTGCCAATCTGCGCGATCGAGGGCGTCCCGCACTGCCGCATGGTGAGCGTCAGTTCGGCGCGGTAAATGTCGAGAACTCGCTCCACGCCTTCCTGACCGAACGCCGAAAGACCGTAGATGTAAGGCCGACCGATGCCCACCCCGCGCGCCCCGATTGCCAACGCCTTGTATACGTCGGAGCCCCGCCGAAAACCGCCGTCCACGAACACGGGGAACTGAGGACCCACCGCGTCCACCACTTCGGGAAGTATATCGATGGTGCCACGGCCGGTTTCGGTGGCGCGGCCTCCGTGGTTAGATACCACCACGCCGTCGGCCCCGTGCTCGCGCGCGAGCTTGGCGTCCTCCGCCGTATCGATGCCCTTCAGCACCAGTTT
>JBEKHQ010000578.1:0-3371 GCA_050012195.1 Bryobacteraceae bacterium
CCAGCGTGTACGTGCGGGACCCGGACGGCAACCTCCTCGAGTTCATGATTTATTAGCTTCCCGCCCTACCCCAACCCCCCCATCACCTTCCGCATCTTCGCGTGCGCCAGCACCACATCCGGGTCGCGCTGCAGTGCTTCGAAATATCGCCTCGCAAAACCCGTCCCATCTTCCTTGGGACCCAGCAGCTCCCCCGCTTGCGCGATCAGCCGCTCCGCGTCAATCCCGTTAGGAGGCTCCTTGGCGTCCAGCGTCTCGTCGATCTGCACGATGAATTCCGACAGCTCGTGCAGCCACGCGAACCAAGGATCGTACAGCACTAGCTTCAGCAATTCGCTGCTGGACGAAATTCGCGCGATGTCCCGCTCGTAAATCCCCCGCTCGGAATCGAGCAAGGTCTTGTGCAAGCCCAGCAGACCGTTTCGCAAATCGGTGAGCCGTTGTTGGATGGATGCCGGAAACGAAGCGTCGGTCGACATGAAGCCCCGATTTCATAGTAGCTTGCCTGATTTCACAGTAGCTTGATGGTATAGTAGCTCCAAGACTACTATCCCAAGCGACCGCTTGCCGTCACCGTTAGAATAGAAAAGTGAGTACCCAGACTACTCTTCAACTCGCCACCGGTAACCTCGAACTGGTGCGCCAGGAGATTGGAAAAATTATCGTCGGCCAGCAGCACGTGGTCGACGGCGTTCTCATCTGTCTTCTGGCCGGCGGTCACGTTTTGCTCGAGGGAGTACCCGGACTCGGCAAAACAACCTTGCTCCGCACGCTAGGACGCGTTCTTCATTTGAAGTACTCGCGCATCCAGTTTACGCCCGATCTTATGCCCGCCGACATCGTCGGAAGTATGATTATCGAAACCGACGATCACGGCGCCAAGGGCTTGCGATTTCAACCGGGACCCATCTTCGCCAACCTCGTGCTCGCCGACGAGATCAATCGCGCCACGCCCAAAACGCAATCCGCGCTGCTCGAAGCCATGCAGGAGCGCACCGTCACCAGCGGCACCACCACGCATGAACTGGAAGCGCCCTTCCTCGTCATGGCCACCCAGAACCCCATCGAAATGGAAGGCACCTACCCGCTCCCCGAAGCCCAGCTCGATCGCTTCCTGATGAAGATCCTGGTGCTGTATCCTTCGCGCGAAGATCTCAACCGCATCGTCGAACGCACCATTCATCGCGACGAGAGCATCGTCCATCAAGTGGTGGATCGCCAAGCCATCATGCAACTTCGCTCAGCCTGCCGCGAGGTCCTGGTGGCCGAACACGTCCAGGATTTCGCGATCGATCTGGTGATGAGCACTCAGCCCGGCACCTCCCAGGCGCATGCGCTCGCCAATAAATACATTCGCTACGGCGCTTCGCCCCGTGGAGCGCAGGCCCTGGTTGAATGCGGACGCGTCCTCGCTCTTATGCGCGGCCGGCTCAACCTCAGCACCGACGACGTCCGCGAGATCGCTCCGTCCGTTTTGCGGCATCGCATCATTCTCAATTTCGACGCCCACGCCGACGGCCAAACTCCCGAGACGATTCTCACCGAAATCATCGCCAGTGTTTCTGCCGCGGCTGTCTCGTGAAGCCCGATTCCCTCATCGATAGCGCCTTCCTCCAAAAGCTGGAGCGCTTGGCCATTCAATGGCAAAAGTCCTTCCCCGGGCTGGTGGGCGGGCACAACATCTCCCACTTCTCCGGACCCGGTCAGGAGTTTCTCGATCACCGCCAGTTCCATCATGGCGACGACCTCCGCGCCGTCAATTGGCGCGCTTATCTGCGCTTGGAAAAACTGTTCCTGAAAATGTTTCAGGTTGAGCCGCGCATCCCGGTCCGCATCTTGCTCGATTGCAGCAACTCCATGACCACCGGCTCCATCTCCAAGTTCGACTACGCCCGCAAACTGGCCGCGGCGCTGTGTTACGTCGGGCTGGTGCGCCTGGACACCATTTGCCTCCAATCCTTCGCGCACGACCTGGGGGATTCGTTCCTGTGCGGGGGCGGCCGCCATCGCTTCATTCCCGCCGTCAATTTCCTGCAGAACCTCAAACCCTCCGGCCAAACCAACTACTTTCAAGTAGCGCGCGAATTCATTTCCACCTATCCCCAACGCGGACTCTTGATCGTGATCTCCGATTTCCTCGACGACCAGGATTGCGAGCGCCCGCTGCAATATCTCGCCGACTTCGGTCACGAGCTGATTCTTCTGCACGTGTGGGACGAGGAGGATCGCACGCCACCCTGGGAAGGTCAGCTCGACCTCACCGACGCCGAAACCGGCGCTGTCCTCGAAATCGGTTTCGACGACGCCACGCGCCGCGCCTACACCGAGGCCTTCGACGACTACGCCAAGAACGTCCAGCGCATCGGCTTGCGGAATAGCGGCCGCTACGTGGGGCTTTCCACAGCCACTACAATTGAAGAGGCGGTGTTCGGTCCCATCGCGCGGTCCGGCGGAATCCAGTAGGCTGTCATGTTTTTTCTCAACCTTTCATTGCCGGAGTTTCTGGCCATCCTCGGCTCGCTCTCCGGCGTAATGGTCACACTGTACCTGCTGGACCGGATGCGCAAGAAGCATACGGTGGCAACGCTCCGGTTTTTCAGCCTTACCGAAAGGCCGCCGGTACTCAAGCATCGCCGGAAATTGCAGCAACCCTGGTCGCTCATCCTGCAACTGTTGAGCCTGTTGTTCCTGCTGCTCGCGATCGCCCAGCTTCGTCTCGGTTCGCCCGCCCGCATGGCCCGCGATCACGTTCTCATTCTCGACACCTCCGCATGGATGGGCACCCGGCTCGGCCAGAACAGATTGATCGATCAAGCCCGCGCCTCTGCCAGAAGCTACGTAAGAACGATCCCGTCGAGCGACCGCGTCATGGTGCTCCGCGCCGACGTCCTGGCAACCCCCGCCACTCCCTTTGAATCGGACCGCTTGAAAATCCAGGAGGCCATCGATCAGACCGAGCCTGGCGCCGGTCCGCTCAACGTTGAAAGCGCGCTCGAATTCGCGCAGCAAGCCCAGAAACTGCAAACTCAGCGCCCCGGTGAAATCGTCCTGATCGGCGCCGCGCGCATTTCTTCCGACGAAGCCGCGATGGCGAATCCGCCCCAGAACCTGCGGGTAATTTCGATAAACGGCCCCACCGAACACGTCGGCCTGCGCAAGGTAAGCGTTCGGCGGTCGATGAGCGACGCCGACGCTTGGGAAATTTTCGTATCCGTGAAGAACTACGGCGCGAACGCGCGTTCGGTGCCGTTAGGCGTCGAATTTGGCGGCGCTCCGGTGGGAACCCATCGCTTTGAGTTGAAACCGGGCGTGGAAGACAGCGCGACCTTCCAATTCCACACGCGCGCCGCCGGATGGCTCGAGGCCCGGCT
>JBEKHQ010000579.1:0-3370 GCA_050012195.1 Bryobacteraceae bacterium
CGCGTTGATCGAATCTATCGTGCAGGCTCTGCAGAATCCCTGCACCACGCCGTTTGCGCCGACCCGCCCCAAGGCGGTACACTCAATCACCTGTCCTGAAATAGGGCCAGATTCAAGGAGCCAGAATTATGAACAAGATTATCGCAGGATGCATTTTGACCGCGGCCTTTTCGTTTAGCGCAATGGCCGCCGACGTCTCGGGCTACATCATCGACAAATCGTGCGCGGACAAGCCCGCCATGCGAGGCAACGTCGCGTGCGCCGAGCGGTGCATTAAGCGCGGCGATGCGGTCGTTCTCGTAACGGACGAAGGCAAGATCTACAAGCTCGACAATCAAGCCAAGGTTCTCGAACACGCCGGCCAAAAAGTGACCGTCTCCGGGAAAATTGACGGCGAAACCATTGCGGTGGAGAGCGTAAAGATTTAGTCGGTTCTTCTGCCGTTCACATCAACCTCCTATACCCAAGGCGGTTTGCGGCCGCGTTACGCGCGGGAAGGTGGAACTGTGCCCAGCTATGCAGCGAAGACCCTCCCGAAAATAATAGAATAAACTTACGTACTGAGAGGAGAGTGCTGTCATGGGATTTGATTTGACCGTGAACGGGCGCGCCGCGAGCGTCGACGTTTCGAGCGACACGCCTTTGCTATGGGTCATCCGGGACGTCCTCAATCTGAAGGGGACCAAATATGGATGCGGCATCGGCCAATGCGGCGCATGCACCGTCCACTTGGGCGGGAAGGCAGTCCGCTCGTGTTTGACGCCGGTTTCCGCCGCCACCAAAGCGCCCATCACCACACTCGAGGGACTTTCTCCCACGGCCTCGCATCCCGTCCAGGTTGCGTGGCAGGAAATCGACGTTCCACAGTGCGGTTATTGTCAAGCCGGTCAGATGATGTCGGCCGCCGCTTTACTCGCGAAGACTCCCAAGCCGACCGATCAGGACATCGACGCCGCCATGAACGGCAACCTCTGCCGCTGCGGAACCTACTTGCGCATCCGGCAAGCGATTCATAGAGCCGCCTCGCTCGCTCTCAATACCGGATTAAAGCATCCCGTGGAAGCGGCCCGCAACGGAAGTCAGAAGTGAAGGAGGCTCAGATGCAGATCAATCGACGGTCTTTTTTGCGTGTCACTTCGCTGGCCGGCGGCGGCATGCTGCTCGCCCTATACGTGAAGCCTAAGGCTTCCGCCCAGTTCGCCGCGGGCGCATCGCCAACGCCCAACAATTACATTCGCATCGCGCCTGACGGCACCGTCACCATCATGGCGAAAGATCCGGAGGTGGGCCAGGGCGTCAAGACCATGCTCCCCATGCTCATCGCCGAAGAACTCGACGTCGATTGGAAGATGGTCAAGATCGAGCAAACCGATTTCGACGATTCGAAATACTCGCTGCAGATCGCGGGCGGCAGCGTTGCAACTCCGTTCAACTGGGGTCCCATGCGACAGGTGGGCGCAGCCGGCCGCCAGATGCTGGTCGCGGCCGCCGCGAAATCCTGGAACGTGCCGGAATCGGAGTGCTCGACATCGTCGGGGCGCGTGATTCATCAGGGGTCCAACCGCTCGCTCGGCTATGGCGAACTGACCGCCCAGGCCGCGCAAATGCCGGTGCCCGATCCGAAGACGCTCAAACTCAAAGATCCCAAGGATTACAAGATCATCGGCCAGACTCAGCGCGGTTGCGACGTCAAGGACATCGTCGCCGGCAAACCGATCTTCGGTATCGATTTCACCGTGCCGGGCATGTTGTACGCGGTCTACGAAAAGTGCCCCGTGTTCAACGGCAAGGTAACCACAGCGAACTTGGATGAGATCAAGAAGCTGCCGGGCGTGCGGCATGCCTTCGTCGTCGATGGATTCGTCAAGCCCGGTACGCTGGTGGACGGCGATCCCGGTCTCGAACCGGGCGTCGCGATTGTCGCCGATAGCTGGTGGCAAGCTCAAAGCGCGCGCAAGAAATTGCAGGTCACTTGGAACGAAGGCCAGGGCGCTTCGCAAACGAGCGCCGGCTTCGCCCAGCGCGCCGACGAATTGTCCAAGCTCCCGCCGGCGAAAACGCTGCGCAATGACGGAAACGTCGATCAGACGCTCGCGTCGGCCGCGAAAGTAGTGGAGGGGGCATACTCGTACCCATTCATCTCTCACGCGCCGCTCGAGCCCCAAAACTGCACCGCGCATTTCAAGGATGGCGGGGTCGAGATCTGGTCGACCAGTCAGATTCCCGGCGGCGGCCGCAGCTTGGTTGCGAAGACGTTGGGCATTCCGGAAAACAAGGTCACGCTTCACATGCTGCGCGGCGGAGGCGGCTTCGGCAGACGCTTGACCAACGATTACATGGTGGAGTCGGCTTGGATCTCGAAAGCCGCCGGAGCGCCCGTCAAGCTGCTCTGGACCCGCGAGGACGACATGACCCACGATTACTATCGTCCGGGCGGCTTCCAGTATCTGAAAGGCGGACTCGACGCGAACGGAAAACTGATCGCTTGGCGCAATCATTTCGTCACCTGGGGAGACGGCCCTCGCTACGCTCCCAGCGCGACCATGTCGCCCACCGAGTTCCCCTCCCGTTTCGTTCCGAATTACGCGATGCACGTCTCCAGCATCCCGCTGTGGTTGAAGACGGGGGCCTTGCGAGCGCCGGGTAGCAACGTCTACGCGTTCGTCATCCAGTCCTTCATCGACGAACTGGCGCATGCCGCCGGCAAGGATCCGGTCGAGTTTCGCTTGGCGCTGCTCGATAACTCGCCCACACCGGCGCCGCAACTCAACGCCGAGCGCATGCGGGGCGTGCTCCAACTTGTGGCCGAAAAATCCGGCTGGGCGAAGCGCGCGCCGGCGAAAGGGTCCGCGCTCGGTGTCGCGTTCCATTTCAGCCATTCCGGTTATTTCGCCGAAGTCGCGGACGTGACCGTTTCCGGCGGCAACAAGCTGAAGGTCAATAAAATATGGGTCGCGGCCGATATCGGTAGCCAGGTAATCAATCCGGGCGCCGCCGAAAACATCGTGCAAGGCGCCGTCATCGACGGTTTGAGCGAGCTCATGGGCCAGGAGATCACGCTGGAGAATGGCCGCGTCGTCCAGACTAATTTCGATCACCACCCCATGGTTCGCATGGCGCAAGCTCCGCCGGTCATTGAAGTGCATTGGCGCAAGACCGACAACTCGCCCACCGGTCTGGGCGAGCCCGCGCTCCCGCCGATCCTGCCCGCGGTCTGTAACGCGATTTTCACCATCACCGGCAAGCGAGTCCGTTCACTACCGCTTTCTAAGAGCGGCTTCGAATGGGCTTGACCGTAAGAACGAGTCGGTAATTGGATGCCTCAATCGGGCGGTAAACTTTACCGTGGATAGGCTTACTGGCCCGCTTG
>JBEKHQ010000580.1:0-3370 GCA_050012195.1 Bryobacteraceae bacterium
CGAAAGACAAGTTTAAGCTGGGCGAACCGGCGGCGAAAAGCGGCTCGGGGGTCAAGACCGAAGCGAAGGGCGCCGATTCCAAACCTGGTGGCAAGCCCGATGCGAAGCCCGCTGCCGATCCCAAGCCTGACGGCAAGCTTGATGCGAAAGCCGCCGCCGATTCCAAGCCTGACGCCAAGCCCGATGTGAAGCCAGCCGCGGAACCCAAACCTGACGCCAAGGCCGACGCGGAGCCTGGCGCCGATCCCAAACCCGAGCCACAGGCCAAGCCGACATCAGAACCGGAGGTCGCCCATGCCGCAGCTGGCGCTCATGAATCTTAAGGTTCTTCTGCCGTTCGAAATCTTCGCCGACAAAACCGGCGTTTCGCGCATCGTCGCCGAAACCCGCGATGGTTCCTTCGGACTCTTGCCGCACCGGTTGGACTGCGTTGCGGCGCTGTCTCCCGGAATTCTGACCTACCAACTCGGCGCCCAAGCAGAGGTTTATCTGGCCGTCGATGAAGGTGTGCTGGTCAAGACCGGCCTGGATGTGCTCATCTCCGTCCGTAACGCGATTGGCGGAACCGACCTCGATCAATTGCATGCGGCCGTGGAGCGGGAGTTTCTGCATCTGAACGAACGGGAGCAGAATGTCCGCTCGGTAATGGCGAAAATGGAAAGCGATTTCATCAGTCGCTTAGGGGAGTTTCATCGTGAGTGAAGATTCGGAATTCAGCCAGGCAGTCGCTGCGAAGGTGGCGCGTAAATTAAGGGCGCAGCGCAATTCCTCCCAGGGCGTTTGGTTCGGCTTGGGGATGATGGGGCTTGTCGGCTGGTCGGTGGCGATTCCGGCGCTAGCCGGGACAGGCTTGGGTATCTGGCTGGACAGGCATCATCCAGGAAATCATTCCTGGACGCTAACCCTGCTAATTGTCGGCCTGGCAATCGGCTGCTTCAATGCCTGGCACTGGGTAGACAAGGAAAACAAGGAAATGGGAGAGGACGAGGAGAACCACGATGCCTGAAACTTTGAGTCTGATGCTGGCTCTCGTAACCGGCATCTCGCTCGGCGCAATCTTCTTCGGCGGCCTTTGGTGGACAGTTCAGAAAGGTGTCTCTTCTAAGCAGCCGGCGCTTTGGTTCCTCGGCAGCCTGTTATTGCGAACTTGGCTCACCTTGGCCGGATTCTATTTCATCGCACGCGGTAACTGGGTGCGGCTGCCGGTGTGTCTCGTCGGATTTATTGCGGCCCGCCTGATCGTAACGCGGTACACCCGCCCCGAGGCGAGCCATGCACATTAGTCCCGATCAAACCATCTTCTGGCAGTACGGGTTCTTCAAGCTCAATGCCACCGTACTGTTCACGTGGGCACTGATGATCATTCTGGCCGTTGGTTCCAGACTCATTACGCGCAAACTTTCCACCGGGTTGGAACGTTCCCGCTGGCAGAACCTTCTCGAAATCCTCGTCACCGGGATCGAGAAACAAATCGAAGACGTGGGCCTGAGTGAGCCGCGGAAATACATTGGCTTTCTGGGAACGCTCTTCGTATTTGTCGCTGCGGCCAGCATCTGTACTGTAATTCCCGGCTACGATCCGCCGACGGCATCGCTCTCCACCACGGCTGCGCTCGCGCTGTCGGTGTTCATAGCCGTGCCGTTCTTCGGCATCGAGGAACAAGGCGTGCTCAACTACCTCAAGTCCTATGCCATGCCGACCCCCATGATGCTGCCGTTTAACATCATCAGCGAACTTTCTCGCACGCTGGCGCTAGCCATCCGGCTGTTCGGCAACATGATGAGCGGGGCGATGATTGTTGGCATTCTACTCACCATTACGCCCTTCATCTTTCCGATCGTCATGACGATGCTCGGCCAGCTAACCGGCATGGTGCAGGCTTATATCTTTAGCATCCTGGCGGCTGTGTACATAGCGGCCGCAACCCGTGTCCGTAAACCCAAGCCTCAACTCATCCAAGGCGTTGCAGCATGAACCATCAGAACTCAAGGAGATACTGTGGATAACATAACTATTGTCGCGGTGGCCTCGATTGTCATCGCCGGAATTACCACCGGATTCGGCGCGATCGGCCCTGCGCTAGCCCAGGGGAGGGCGGTTGCATCGGCGCTCACCGCGCTTGCCCAGCAGCCGGATGCCTCCTCTACCATCACGCGAACTTTATTTGTGGGGCTGGCGATGATCGAGTCCATGGTTATTTACTGCCTGCTGATCTCGCTGATTCTCATTTTCGTCAACCCATTCTGGAACCATGTGATCGCCCAAACCGCGGGGAAGTGACCTATGCTTATCGATTGGTTTACCGTCGCAGCGCAGGCGCTCAACTTTCTCATCCTGGTCTGGTTGATGAAACGCTTCCTTTACAAGCCAGTTCTTGACGCGATCGATGCGCGGGAGAAGCGGATCTCGACGGAACTCGCCAACGCCGATACGAAAAAGGCCGAGGCCCAAAAAGAGCACGACGAATTCCAGCAAAAGAACACGGAATTCGACCAACAGCGTGCCGGCCTCATGAGCAAAGCGACAGGCGAGGCACAGGCAGAACGTCAGCGCCTGCTCGACGACGCCCGGAAAGCTGCCGATGCCGCGAGTTCAAAGAGGCGGGAAGCGTTGAAAGCCGAAGAGCAGAACCTGCATCAGGCAATCAGCCGTCGCACGCAGCGGGAAGTGTTCGCCATTGCGCGCAAGGCCCTCACCGATCTCGCTACCGTCAGCCTGGAAGAGCGCCTGGGCGAAGTGTTCACCCGTCGCTTGCGAGAAATGGATGGCACGTCTAAGGCGGCTCTCGGCGACGCTCTGAGGGCGTCTTCAGACCCGGGTGTGGTGCGCAGTACGTTCGACCTTCCCCCGGAACAGCGCGGGGCCATCCAAAACGCGCTCAACGAGACCTTCTCGGCGGAGATCCGCGTCCGTTTCGAAACAGCGCCGGACCTCATCGGCGGTATTGAACTCACCGCTAATGGGCAAAAGGTGGCGTGGAGCATCGGAGATTATCTGGCGTCCATGGAGAATAGCGTCTCTGAGCTTCTGAAGCCCGCCACAGTGAGCCAATGATCATGGAACCCGAAAGCCTCCAGAGCGATTTCGAACGCGTGTTTACCGGCATCAGCCATGTGCGGGAATCTTTCACGCCGCACCTGACGCTACGGGAAGTAGGCACGGTCTCCAGTGTTGCCACCGGCATCGCCAAAGTGTCGGGCCTGCCCGGCGTGGGCTTCGACGAAGTGTTATCGTTTCCGGGCGGCTTGCTCGGCATCGCGTTCAATGTGGACGAGGATGAAATTGGCGTCGTTCTGTTGGGCGACTACTGGCATCTCCACGCCGGAGACGAAGTCCAGCGCACTGGCCGGGTGATGGATGTGGCCGTAGG
>JBEKHQ010000581.1:0-3367 GCA_050012195.1 Bryobacteraceae bacterium
TTCGTCCAGGAACAGAGTCCCCCCGCGCGCGGTTTCAAATCTGCCGATCTTTTGCCCTAACGCTCCGGTGAATGCTCCTTTCTCATAGCCGAAGAACTCGCTTTCGAGTAACCCGGTCGGAATGGCGGCACAGTTCAAGGTTACGAAAGGGCGATCCTTGCGACGACTCATTCTGTGGATGGCATGCGCGATCAACTCCTTTCCCGTGCCCGTTTCGCCCAGGATGAGGACGGTCGCATCCGTGGGCGCAACAGTTTCAACCTGTTCCAAGACCTCCTTCAGAGCCCCACTTCCACCAACAATCCCCTCAAATTTCCAGCCCACTGCCGTGCTGTCGACAATCTGGAGTTCCGGCATTCAATTCTCGGTATGACGATATTCGGTGGCAAGCAGGCTTCCAAACTCGTTGCAACGGATTTGTACAAGCGGCAGGCGCAATCTCCGGAATGCAAGCTAAAGTGGGTGGAAACACGCGCACCACCCGTGCGCCAAGGCACGCAGGTTTGACAAAATCGCTCGCGGGCGCGGGGATCAACGCAAGGCGTACGAACCGAAAACGTTCATCGAGCACCGCAACTGGACGACACAGACAGTCAGCTAAGGCTTAGCTCCAGTAGTTCCGGTCGAGACTCCGATATTGCACGGCTTCGGCCAGATGCTTGGCCAGCACGGCTTCGCCTCCGTCCAAGTCGGCAATGGTGCGCGCGACTTTCAAGATACGGTCGTGCGCGCGGGCGCTCAGGCCCATCCGGCGGACGGCCATTTCGAGCGTTCGTTCACCCGCCTCGTCCAACGCGCAGAGCTTGCGCAGCAGGCGCGAAGGAATCCGTGCGTTGTAGAAACCGCGATGTTGCTGGATGCCGCGCGCCGCTTCCACTCGCGCCCGCATCTCGGCGGAACTGGTGCCGTGATCCTTGGCGCGCAGTTCCTTGTAGGCGACGGCCGGCACCTCAACGTGCAGATCGATGCGATCGAGCAGCGGTCCGCTCACTTTGCTCAAGTAGCGCTGAATGATCGCGCCAGTGCAGCGGCACTCCCGGGTCGAATCGGAAAAGTATCCGCAGGGACACGGATTCATGGCGCCGATCAGGATGAAGTCGGCTGGGAACGAAAGCGTCATGTTGCTGCGCGCCAGCGTCACCGACGATTCTTCGAGCGGTTGCCGCAGCATCTCCAAAACATTCCGCGGAAACTCCGGGAGCTCGTCGAGGAATAACACGCCGTTATGCGCCAAACTCACTTCGCCCGGCCGCGGAGTGCCCGCGCCCCCGCCGATCAAGCCCGCGTCCGAGATGGTGTGATGCGGCGAACGAAACGGCCGCCGGCGGAGCAACCCGACTCCGCGCGCCAGCAGTCCCGCGACGCTGTGGACCTGCGTGGTTTGGATCGCCTCCGGAAACGTCAGCGGCGGAAGAATACCCGCGAAGCGTTTGGCGAGCATGGTCTTGCCGGACCCCGGCGGTCCGATCATCAGGACATTGTGCCCGCCGGCGGCCGCAACTTCTAGCGCGCGCTTGGCCGAGGTCTGGCCACGCACGTCGCGGAAGTCGGGGATCGACGAATCGGGCGCCGCCGCGACTTCGGATGCGCACACGGCCGGTTGAAAGCGATCCGGCTGATTCAGGTACTGCACTACTTCCGCCAAATGCCGCATCCCAAAGACGCTCACGCCTTCGGTGACCGCTGCTTCCGCCGCGTTGTCCGCCGGGACCAGCAGATTGGGAATGCCTTGCCGCCGCGCGCACACCGCGATCGACAATACGCCGCGAACCGGCCGCAGGGTTCCATCGAGCGAAAGCTCTCCCACCAGCACATGCTGGTCCGAAGCTGCCACCGTCCCCATCGCACCCAGGATTCCCAGGGCCATCGGCAGATCGAAGCCCGCTCCTTCCTTGCGAATGTTGGCGGGCGCAAGGTTGATCGTGACCGATTTGTTGGGATATCCGAACCCGGAATTGAGCAACGCCGATTTGATCCGCTCCCGGCTCTCGCGCACCGCGGTATCCGGCATGCCGACCGTAATGAAGTCGCGCGAATTGCCGCCCGGATACATGTCTACCTCAACGTCAATCAAATGTGCGTCGATACCGAAGACAGCGGCGCTGCGGGTCCTGAAGAGGGCCATATGCGAGGTAGTGGGGTCGCTCGGAGGTTCGTCTCCCAAGCGATTTGCGGCTGGATTCTTGGTTCTGTCACACTCTAAGCTGATGGTCCGTATTCTTGCCGCCTGGTTTGTCTGGGCATGTTTAATCTTGGCCCTGGCATCCAGTTCATTCCCGCAATCGCTGACGGCCGTAACCGCTGCGGCGCCTCTTCCATCTCGCGAGACCCTTTCCTACGAGGTCGAGTGGCGGCTGATCTACGCCGGGAACGCCCGTTTGACCTTGGACTCAAAAGGCCCCGCGGCCAACAACCAGCTGGAGGCCAAGGTTCACCTCGAGTCCGCCGGCCTGGTCTCGAAGCTGTACCGGCTAGATGACGATTACGATGTGGAGATGCGGGATCAGTTTTGCGCCGACAGCACGGATTTCAACGCGGCGGAAAGAACGCGTCATCGCGAAACCAAAGTGGAGTATGACCGGGCCCGCGGAAAGGCGAGCTATGTCGAGCGCGACTTACTGAAGAATTCGGTCATCAAAACGGCGGAAACCGACATTCCCGCGTGCGTGAGCGATATCATCGGCGCGCTGTACAAGCTGCGGACGATCCGGCTGGATCCCGGACAATCCACGCAGTTCGTCCTCAGCGACGGCAAGAAGACGGCATCCTCGCGCGTCGAGGCCCAGGCCCGGGAAGAAATAAAGATCAAGGCGGGAAGCTACCAGACCATCCGCTACGAAGCTTCCATATTCAACGGCG
The DNA here is from genome assembly GCA_050012195.1 of Bryobacteraceae bacterium. GTDB lineage: Bacteria > Acidobacteriota > Terriglobia > Bryobacterales > Bryobacteraceae > Palsa-89. Next base: position 2,860 of record JBEKHQ010000581.1, read on the forward strand.
TGCTGTACGCGCGCAAGGCGCAACTGCTGATCTGGCTGACGGACGATGCGCGCAAGCTGCCGGTGCAGATCCGCGCTCGAATGAGTTTTCCGATCGGCGCCATCACCCTGGAATTGGAGAAGGAAGAACACTCGTCGGGCGGCGTATTGGCGGGCGGACGGTAGCGCCGGATTACTGGCGTTGCGCCACCTGGAAGTGACTTAGCGTGTTGGCGTAGCTTGAAAGGCCCTTGTACAGCGCTTCGGCGATGCGCTGGCGATACTCCGTCTTCTTCATCGTGCCTTCGTCGTGAGCGTTGCTGATGAACCCGATTTCCGCCAGCACCGAAGGCATAGCCGCTCCGATGAGCACGACAAAGGGCGCCTTTTTCACGCCTCGATCCTTGGCGTGGGTGTTGGTCTTTACAGAAAGCGTGTAGAGCGCGCTCTCAATGCGGCTGGCGAACTCGCGCGACTCTTCCACTTTGTCCTTGAGCGCGATCTTCTCCAACAGGTCCTGCAGCTCGTAG
>JBEKHQ010000582.1:0-3365 GCA_050012195.1 Bryobacteraceae bacterium
GCCCATCACGATGAGCAGCGCTTGGAGCTTGTCGACCCCCAGCACCAGGCCGAGAATTTTCACCATCGCCAGATTCACCCAGCCGAGGATGATGCAGTTGATTGGAATGCCCAAATAGATCGCGCGAAATCCGCGCAAGAAGGCCGCCGGCTTCCCGGAGTATCGGATTTCGGAGAACTCGATGTCGGTCATGACGCCCGAGCGTCGCCACAGCCGGGCATAGAAGAACACGGTGAGCATTCCGCTGGCAACGAAATTCCACCACAGCCAGTTTCCCGCCACGCCCCCCATGGCGACCATTCCGGTCACGGCCAGCGGCGTATCGGCGGCGAAGGTGGTGGCCACCATCGACGTCCCGGCCAGCCACCACGGAATGTTCCTGCCCGAAAGGAAAAATTCGTTCACGCTCGTGCCGGCGCGGCTCTTGTAGTAGAGGCCAATACCGAGGTTGAACAGAAAGTAAAGCGCTACCACGCACCAGTCCGTGAATGTTAGCTGCACAGAATGAATTGTATCGGACAGGCGGCGCGTCCATTACGGCGGGAGCACCCCGCGGCCGTACTGTTATTCTCAAAACCGATGTCCAAAATGCTGGACGAAATACGCGAACAGCCTGCCGCGCTCGAACGCACGCTGGCAGCCCAGCGCAAGCCCATCGAGAAAATACGTTCTCTGCTGGCGCGCGAACAACCGCGCCTGGTTATGCTCGTCGCTCGCGGGACTTCCGACAACGCGGCCCAGTTCGGGCGTTATCTGATCGAAATCACCACCGGCATTCCCGTGACGCTGGCGGCGCCGTCCATCTTCACGTTGTATAACGCCAAGTTCCGCTTTGAGGGCGTTTTGGCGATCGCGATTTCGCAGTCCGGGGAATCCACCGATACCAACCTGGTGCTGGAACGAGCGCGCGAACAAGGCGCCCGCACCATCGGCATTACCAATGAAGCGTCGAGCACGCTGGCGCGGATCGCGGAGCACACCTTCCTAGTGCATGCCGGCCGCGAACAAAGCGTAGCCGCCACCAAAACCTACACCGGCCAATTGCTGATGCTGTATTTGGTCGCCTATGCGCTTGGCGCGCCGATCGACCTGGACCAACTCGCGCGTTTGCCCGAGTGGGTCAACCGCAGCCTCACGCTTGAGCCGGAGATCGCGCGCCGCTCTGAACGCTATCGCGCCATGGACCACGCCGTGGTGGTGGGACGCGGCCTCAACTACTCCAATGCCTTCGAGTTCGCGCTCAAGCTGATGGAAACCTGTTACGTGGTGGCGGAGCGATTCTCGAGCGCCGACCTGTTGCACGGCCCCATCGCCATGGTGGAAGCCTCATTTCCAGCTTTTCTCTTCGCGCCGGCCGGCGTCACCTGGCCGGGCCTGCGCGAGATGATCGAAAAACTTACTCAGCTCGGAGCCGAGATGCTGCTCATCACCGACCCAAGCAACTCGGAAGCGCCGGCCCTCGGTGATAAAGCGATCACGCTCCCGGCGCCTATCGAGGAACTGTACACGCCGATTCCCTACATCGTCCCCGCGCAATTGTTCGCTGCATCCCTGGCCGGAGTAAAGGGTCTGAACCCGGACCAGCCCCGGACTCTCAGCAAAGTGACGCGCACGCTTTAACTTCTCGCCAATCTTGCCTCTGGACTCGGAATGCGTTTTGGTGTACGCTGGCAAAGAAAAGGCGAACACTATGAACTTGACCCTCCCTCTTTCGGATTCCCCAGCCGTTTTCGGGACTGGGCAACGCGGCGGCGTCGAAACGTCGGTCGCGAGATTTCAGCAGTGGATGGCCGATCCGGACTCGCCCATTCGCGCGATCCGTCATCAAGCGGCCCGCGAGGGCGAATATGCCGAAATTCCGGAAAGCGTGGCGCCGGTGGTTCGCCGAATGCTCGAAACTCGAGGAATCCCTCGCTTGTACACGCATCAGGGGGAGGCCTTGCGGCTTTCGCTCGACGGCCAGAACGTCGTCGTCGTGACACCCACCGCCAGCGGCAAAACGCTGTGCTACAACTTGCCGGTTTTTCAGCGGCTGGCCGAGGACCCCGGAGCCCGCGCGCTATACCTGTTCCCCACCAAGGCGCTGGCCGAAGATCAGCTACACGAATTCCAAGCGGCCGTGGACGCCATGGGTTCCGAGATTCGCGCTTTCACTTACGACGGCGACACCCCCCAGGACGCGCGACGCGCCATTCGCGAACGGGCCAACGTGATCCTGACGAATCCGGATATGCTCCACAGCGGAATCTTGCCGCACCACACGAAGTGGGCAAAATGTTTCGAGAATCTGCGCTACATCGTCATCGATGAGCTGCATTATTATCGCGGCGTGTACGGCAGCCATCTGGCCAATCTGTTGCGCAGGCTGCGCCGCATCTGCGAGTTTTACGGATCGAAACCGCAATTCATCTGCTGCTCGGCCACGATCGCCAACCCGAAAGAGTTGGCCGAGACGCTCACCGAATCGCCGTTCGAATTGGTGGATCAAAATGGAGCGCCGAGCGGCGAGAAATATTTCGTCTTCTACAACCCGCCGGTGGTCAACCGGCAGCTTGGAATCCGGCGGAGCTATCTGGCCGAGACGCGCCGCCTGGCGACGGAGTTCATTGAGCGGCGCCATCAGACGCTGGTTTTCGCCAATAGCCGCCTCGCCACTGAAGTTCTGTTGAAGTACCTGAGGGATGCTTCGGAGCGCGGACCGCTGCCGGGTGAAATGATTCGCGGATATCGCGGCGGCTACCTTCCGCGCGAGCGCCGGGAAATCGAACGCAAGTTCCGCGACGGCGAGATCCGCGCGGTGGTGGCTACCAACGCGCTTGAGCTCGGCATCGACATCGGATCGCTCGACGCGGTAGTGATGGCGGGCTACCCGGGTTCGATTGCGTCTTCGTGGCAGCGCGCCGGACGCGCGGGCCGCAGACAATCCGCCGCTTTGGCCGTGCTGGTGGCATCCAGCGCTCCTTTGGATCAATACGTAGTTGAGCATCCCGAGTACTTCTTCGACCGCTCGCCCGAGCACGCGCACATCAACGCCGACAATCTCGAAATTCTCATAAATCATTTGAAGTGCGCCGCGTTCGAGCTGCCGATCCATGACGGCGAAAAATTCGGCCCCCACGAGACCGGCGAGCTGTGCCGATTCTTGGGCGAAGAAGCCGCTTTGCTGCACCACTCGGCCGGCTGCTGGCACTGGACTTCGGACACTTATCCGGCGGATGCGGTGAGCCTGCGCGCCGTATCCAGCGATAACTTCGTGGTGGTCGACATTACCGGCGACCACCAGGTGATCGCGGACGTTTCGTTTTCAACGGCGCTTTCCACCCTGCATCCCAGGGCGATTTATCTGCATGAGGCGCGCGAGTATC
>JBEKHQ010000583.1:0-3364 GCA_050012195.1 Bryobacteraceae bacterium
TGCCGCCCGCGGTAACGGTTGCCTCCCGCAGCAATGTGCGGAATCCTTGCATTTCGGCGCGAACCTCGTAATCACCCGGCTGCAAGGCCGGTGCGCTGTAGAGGCCGTCTGAGTTAGTCGTCACGGTGCGCGTGAGACCCGTGGCTTTGTTGGTGATGGTAATGTTCGCGTTGGGAATCACCGCGCCGGATTCGTCCCTGACGGTTCCCAACACGGTTCCGCCGGGGGCTTGGGCGTAGGCGGCGGCGATGGTCGCCAGAAAAAGGACAAGCAGGGTCAACAAAGACGACAGCTTGGACATGAAGCTCTCCTCCCGTTCAACAGCACACTCTGTTGTTACAGCGACTAAATTTGGTCAATTGTGGACCAATTCACAGCCCCTGTCAAGGGTAATTAACGTGTTACGAGCTTTTATCGGGTTGGACGGCGTTCGGTTTGGTACCAGTTTGGGATGGAATTAACCGTTGCTGGATGAACCAATCAACCGCTCGAGATCCTGCACCACCTGGGCGAGGGTCTCGGCCTGGGCGGACAGTTCTTCGCTGGCCGACGCGCCTTCTTCGGCGTTCGCGGCGGTAGTTTGAGTGACCTGATCCATCTGGGAAATGGCTTTGGCCATCTGGTCTATGCCTCGAGCCTGTTCGCCACTGCCTTGCCGAACTTCCTCCACGAGTGTGGCCACCTGGGAGGAATGGCTGGTGATGACGGCCATGACCTCGGCCACCTGCTTCAGCTTTTGGCCGCCATCGCTTGAGTTTTGAATCGACTCTTCAATCAGAGGGGCGGTGTCCTTGGCGGCTTGAGCGCTGCGCTGGGCCAAGTTGCGGACCTCATCGGCGACCACGGCGAAACCCATGCCGGCCTCGCCCGCGCGGGCCGCTTCGACGGCGGCGTTGAGGGCCAGGATGTTGGTCTGGAACGCTATTTCATCGATTACCTTAATAATTTTCGAAATCTTGTCGCTAGAGGCGTGGATGCCTTGCATCGAACCCAACATTTCGTTCAGCCGCTGGTTGCCGTCCTGGACCGCCTGGCCCACCTTGGAAGTCGCTTCCGCGGCGGACCGCGAATTTTCCGCATTTCTTCTGGTCATCGACGACATTTCCTCGGCGGAAGCAGAAGTTTCTTCGATCGACGCTGCCTGCTCGGAGGCCCCCTGCGCCAAGGACTGGCTCGAGTTGGCAATCTGTTGCGACGCGCTCGATACTTCATGAGCGCCTTGCGCCACCCGCGCCGCGATGCGCTGCAATTGGCGGCTAATCTGTTCGTTGAGCACGAAGGCGAGCACCGAGACAAGCAGCATTACCGCCAAAACAGCTGCGGTGGTCCAGCGGGCCGATGATTGCGAGCTGGAACAAGTGGCGATAGCAGATTGGCTCAATCCGTTTTGCAACTCGACCATTTCCTTGACCGCAGCCTCCATCTGCCCGCCGACCGAGCTGATGGCCTTGGCTTCCTGAAGCGCGTCAGTGGTGTCGTGCGCGCGGCAAAGGGCCAGGATTTTCTGCTCATAGGAAGCCGCGTAGGTTGCCAGATTGGATTCGAGGCTGTTTAAGGCGATGCGACCTTGCTCGGTTTGGATCAATGGGCGAAGCTCGGTCACAACCCGCTGCATTTGGTCCTTCGCCGCTCGAAACGCGGCATCGTTCTCCTGAACCTTCCCGGCGTCGTTGGCGATGGTATAAAGGATGACACCGCGCTGGCAGCTCCTAAGCTTGGTTATGTCGGCTTCAAACTCGCCGAGCATGCCCACCTTCCGGCCCACTATCGCGAGTTGATTCGCCGCGGAGCCCAGCGTGCCGACTGCGTGAAAGCACGTCCAGCCCAGGGCGACTGCCAACGCCAGTGGTAGCGCAGCAGCCAGTGTGAGTTTCTTTTTTACCGTCATGTGCAAAGTCCAATCGCCGAATAACTCTTCGGCCCGCACAGGGCTTTCTTGAGAGAAAAGGATGAAGGACTGCGAGAGTTCTAAGGTAGCGGCTTCAGTTCCGGTTGGACGCCGTCCGGCAACGGGTAGCGATCGATGTTCAGCAACATCGAAACCATGTGATAGTAACCCATCAAGGCAGTGAGGTCCACCACGCCGCGTTCGCCCAGCTTCGCGACCGCCGCGTGAAACGTTCGATCGCTAACTTGTCTTGTCTTCAGCAGCTCGCTGGCAAAGTCGTAAGCCGCTTCCACATCCGGCTCCATGGATGCGGGCCGCTTTCCGGCCGCGATAGCGTCGATCAGCGCCGGGCTCAAGCCGACTTGGAGCGCCAGCCTCTTGTGAGCGTACCATTCATATTGGGCGTTCCAAGAGCGCGCCGTCATTATGATCGCGAGTTCCCGCAACTTGTCCGGCAGCGACGAATGAAAGCGCAACTGCGCTCCCAGCTTTTGCGCCTGGTCGCCCATTTCGGGACTGCGCAGCAGGACGTTGAAAGGTCCGTTCAATCCGCCGCGCTCGCCCGAGAGCAGATGATCCACCAGCGTCTTCTGTTCGGGCGTCAGTTGGTCGAAGGTGAGCGGCTTGAAGCGATCGCCCTTCAGTTTGAGATCGCGCGTGGATGGAGCCTGCGCGTTGGCCAGGCTCAGGAACGCCAGGGCGGCGGCTGCAACGGGGAGTCGCATAATTAAGGCCGGTGGAAGCGGCCCACCAGTACGCCCTTGCCGAGAATGTGGCCGTCAATGGCCTTGAGCACGTCAGCGCGGGTGGCGTCGGGTCCCAGATCCAGCTTGATGTCGAGCGCGAAAAGCTCGAACGTGTAGTGGTGATCGGGACCGGCCGCGGGCGCGCCAGGACCCATGTAGCCGACCGCGCCGCGCAGATTCTTTGCCTGGACGGTCCCGTCCGGCAACTGCGCGGTAGCTGGCGTAGCCTCCGCTAGGTTCGTCGCCGTGCCGGGAATATTGAAGACCATCCAGTGCAGGACGTCGTCCGTCTTTTTCTGTAGAGCAACGTCGGGATCGTGCAGGATCAGAGCGAAGCTAACGGTATTGGGAGGAACGTTGGTCCAATCCAGCTTCGGCGAGACCGCATTCGGATCCGATTGTGTGAACTTGGCCGGAATCTTGCCGCCGTCTTCGAACGCGGTAGTGGTGAGCGTTAATCCTGGACGCGGTGGCGCCTTGGTTTGAGATGGGCTGATGGCGGCGGTCAACAGGATTGTCGAGAGCGCGAAGAGTGGGATTCTCATGGTTGTTCCTTTCGGTCGGTTATCAGGATATCAAGCTGTTCACCCGAAGCGGTTCACCCGGCGATCGACTTCCAGCTTTTGATCAAGCGCTCGGCCGTTCGCCACGAAAGAGCCTGCGAGGTTTCGGTGGGATTGCGCGCGCCGCTCGATCCCATCACGGACGCCCCCAGAATGCCGAGATTAGG
>JBEKHQ010000584.1:0-3356 GCA_050012195.1 Bryobacteraceae bacterium
AACCTTGCCACCGCGCTCCCGCTTCCTCCATCAGGAGATGAAACAATGCGTAATAGGCCGTTGAGACTGCACGCCTGAGGCTCGCTTGGCTGGGGTTGACGCCTTCGTAAGTAGCAAGATGCTCAGTCTGCTGCAGCAGATCCTGTGCTAATCCCACGCCTTTTCCTGCAGCTTCGTCTGTTCGCTCTGGCTCCGAAACCTGAAGTAGGGGATATGGTCCATCTTGGCTAACCCAAGATCGTCAAAGAGCCTCCCGCTCACTCTTCCCGTGATCTCCGCCAAGCGATCCTCTCGGCTGGCCTCATCGGACAGAATTACACGGAAATACATTGCCGGATCTCCAGACCAGTCCAGTGCCACGTTCAAGCGGATGCGGACCACGTCAGGAGCAAGCTCACAAGCTATTCGGTCGACCTGTTCCTGTGTCGGAAGAGCGGCAATCATAAAGAAGACCTGCTTTCAGGATACATAAAGCCTCCAGGTCTGGTGCTCTAACGCGATTCGAAAAGTCTCAGAATTGCGCGCGCGGGCCACGTCAACGCGCGCCCCAGGCGGAACGAAGGAGAACGGGTGAGTCCGGAAACGAGCGCTGAAAACTCCAGTTCGCGCTCGTACAGGAACCTGATTTGCGCGTCGCGACGCTCGATCAACGAGCGAATCTCTTCGACGTCTTCCTCCCGCAAACTGTAGCCGGGCTGGACGTGCTCGCCGAGCTGCCGCTGCACGTAAACCGTGCCATGCGACGACGCCGTCTCCTCCGCCGGACGTTCCTTCGTGTACAGATAAATCGCGAGAGACCGCCGCGAAATGCGCGCCTTCTCCGCCGGTAACTGGATGCGATGGAAGCCATGCCAGGAACGCTCGTTGGTTTCAAAAATCACCGCGCGATTCGCGATTGGCACTATCGCCTCGCCAGCCCCGTTGGCCGTCCATGGATCTTCGAGCAACTCCAGGCACCCGCCCCATTCCCCTTCCCATTCCGGATTCAGAAAAACGATCAAGTTCAAACGGCGATGCCACTGACGGCTGGGATGATAGTTGAAATCCACGTGCGGATCCAGGTCTTGCCCGTCCAGATTCTCGTGCGTTCCGCCGCCCACATATTCGGGATCGTACAGCAGCTTCGGGATTCCAGTAATGCGGCTCATCAGATCCAAGAATTCGCGGCCGCGGATCATCTGGTCAAAGCGAGCATAGGCCTCGCCGAGCCGAGCGACGTCCGCTACCACGGCCTTACGCCCGGTCTCGCCCCGTTCGTTCACGGCGTGCGTAGCGTCGAAAGAAGGGAATTCAGCCATCAACTCGCGGCAGAATTCCGCCTTCAAAAATTCGTCGATCACGACGTGTCGAAAAGGCTGCGCGGTTCCGTACCGGCGCTGGATTTCCGGAACGCGCTCGAACAGGCCAACATGCAGCAAACTAAGCACTAGCACCTAGTCTAAACGAACTGCGCCCGCCTACATAAGCACGATCTATCCCCTTGAAACCCTTCCACTTGACCGGTAGCATCGATTTGGCGATAATGAACTAGGACCAATATGGTCCAAGATCTGTTTAGATGCTCAAGTTGACCAAAAAAGCCGACTACGGTTTGATCGCTCTGAAGCACTTGGCGGTGCATGGTCCGGAAAGCTCCAGCGCCAAGGAAATCGCCGAGATGTATGGGGTTCCGGTGGCTTTGTTATCCAAAATTTTGCAGAAGCTGGTAAAGAACGGATTCCTGCAATCGGAGCATGGCACGCATGGCGGCTACAGGCTGGCGCGCGATGCCAAGGACATCACCGCGCTCGAGGTGATCCGAACCATCGACGGCCCGATTTTTCTGACGGCCTGCTTCACTGAGCACGGCTACTGCTGCCACACCGACAAATGCATCGTCCGCGATCCGTTGCAGAAAGTACACGAAGGAATCCTTCGGCTTCTGGCGAGCATCAGTATTGCGGATATGACTCTCGATTCGTCGAAGCCGTCCGCCGAGGAGTTGAACAAGGCGCCGGAGCGGTTGTATGAGCTCGGAGTTACGACTCCACCGATATGAGGAACGAACGATCATGAAACTGCCGATTTACATGGACAATCACGCTACCACGCCGATGGACCCGCGCGTGTTCGAAGCGATGAAGCCGTACTTCATGGAGGTTTTCGGAAACGCGGCCAGCCGCAACCACAGTTTCGGGTGGCAGGCGGAAGAGGCGGTCGAAAAGTCGCGGAAGCAGATCGCCGACTTGATCGGCGCCACCTCGAAGGAGATCGTCTTTACCAGCGGCTCCACCGAATCGAACAACCTGGCGCTCAAAGGCGTGGCGGAAATGTACGCCGAAAAAGGCAACCACATCATTACCGCGGCCACCGAGCACAAGGCGATCCTCGATACCTGCAAGCGTCTGGAGAAGCACGGCATTCGGGTAACTTATCTGCCGGTGCAAACCAACGGCTTGGTGGATCTGGAGATGCTGAAGGAAGCCATCACGGACAAAACCATCCTGGTGAGCATCATGTACGCGAATAACGAAATCGGTGTGATCCAGCCGATCGCTGAAATCGGAAAGATTGCCAAGGCGAAAGGCGTGTTGGTGCACACCGATGCGACGCAGGCGGTGGGCAAGATTCCAGTCAACGTGATCAAGGATAATATCGACCTGATGTCCATCAGCGCCCATAAGATGTATGGCCCCAAGGGTTCGGGCGCGCTCTATGTTCGGCGCAAGAGTCCGCGCGTGCAGATCACGGCGCAAATGGACGGCGGTGGTCACGAGCGCGGCATGCGTTCGGGAACTTTGGCGATCCCGGGAATCGTCGGCCTTGGAGAAGCTTGCGCTATTTGCCAGGTCGAGATGCCCGAAGAGTCGAAACGGATGGCTTACTTACGCGACAAACTAAAGGCCAAGTTGGAAGCGGAACTCGACGAAGTGTACGTCAACGGCACCATGGAGCATCGGCTTCCGAATAATCTCAACATCAGCTTCGCCTACGTGGAAGGCGAATCGCTGCTGATGGGTATCAACGATATCGCGGTGTCGAGCGGATCGGCCTGCACGTCGGCTACGCTGGAACCCAGTTACGTGCTGAAGGCGCTCGGCGCGGGCGACGATCTGGCGCACTCTTCCATCCGGTTCGGAATCGGCCGGTTCAATACCGAAGAGGAAGTCGACTATGTTGCCGCAAAGGTCATCGACGTAGTGAAGAAGCTTCGCGAACTATCGCCGCTATACGAAATGGCGAAAGAAGGAATCGATCTTTCGAAGGTCCAATGGGCCGCACACTAGGAGGAAACGAGACATGGCATATTCCAACAAGGTTCTAGACCATTACAACAACCCCAGGAACGTGGGTTCATTGGACAAGAACGATCCCAA
>JBEKHQ010000585.1:0-3348 GCA_050012195.1 Bryobacteraceae bacterium
TAGCTGGCGCGCTCCACGGCCAATCGCCACTGCTTGAGGACGGCCCCGCGATCGGCTTCGAGCCGTTCGGCGGCGGCGAGCGCCGCTGTCAGTTTTGCCGGTTCCAAGGCGGCCAGGAACGCCTCAGCGACGGCGTCGTCGATTTGAACGCCGCCGATATTGAGGCAGTAGACGCCGCGGTTCTCGACCAGCACTTTTCCCGCGCAATGATAACCTGGCGAGGAATTGCGCCCCTGATAATGGGTGTGCAAGCGGCGGCCGCAATGGCCGCAGCTCGCCAAGCCTTGTGAGAAGCGCGCCGCCCTCTCTCACCGCGCCTCCGCTCGTGTGCCGCTTGGGCCGCGTGTTCTGGGCCAGACGTTGCTGATTGGCTTCGTAAGTCGACCAATCGATGAAGCCTAGATGGTGCTCGGGGATCAGCACCTGCCACTCAGAGCGCTGCAACCGGCGAAGGCGTTTCTTGCGCGCGCCGGAGGCGTCGAGAATCGTCTCCTGGCGGGTTCTGCCGTAGACATAGGCGCCAGCATAGACAGGATTGCTCAGGACATGGTGGATGGCGGTGTAGCTGGCCTCGACCCAGCGGATGTCGCTGCGGGCATGCATTTGCAAGGGGAACTTGTGTCCCTCGGAACGGAACCACAGCCAAACGCGGCGCGCCGACCCGGTTTCGGCGAATCGGGCAAAAACGCCGCGAATGGCGGTGACAACCGCCTCGTCGGGATGAAAGCGGACCTCGCCGTCCGTCTCGCCCCACACAAAGCCGACCGGCAGACCGCGACGCAGTTCGCCCCGCGCGGCCTTGTTGCGGATGCCGCCATTGAGACGGGCCCGCAGCACATGCAATTCGGCTTCGCTCATTGTGCCTTTGAGTCCCAACAACAAACGGTCATTGAACGACGCCGCATGATGGATGCCGTCGGCATCGCCGATCAGCGTGTCGGTAAAACCCGCCAGATCGATGAGACGATACCATTCGGCATTGTTGCGCGCGAGCCGCGAGACTTCGAGACCCGGCGCCAGAGCGACGTGACCGAGCGCCACCTCCGCGGTGAGGCGGGCAAAGCCCGAGCGCGCCACAGAACCCGAACCGGAAAGTCCGAGGTCCTTGTCGATCACCACGATGCGTTCATCGGGCCAGCCGAGATCGCGCGCTTTGCTCGCCAGCGCATATTGCCGCTCCGTTGATTCGCGATTGTGCTCGACCTGGGCGGCGCTGGACTGGCGCAAATAGACGATCGCCTGACGTGCGAGATGAGCCGGCGTAATCTTGAGGCGCTCACTCATCGTTTGGCTCCGTCACTGGCGCGTCCTGGAGAATGCGTGTGATAAGCCGCGCCAGAATCTCGATGGCCGCAAGGCGCGCGGCTTCGTCTATCTGTTCCCACGTTGTCGGCGGCCTCGGCGGCGGGTCTGGCTCGTCGAATAGATCGAAGGTCAATTGCATTATGGCTCTCCTCGCGCGGCGCCGACTCGGGCTGCCGGGCGCGAAGAGCGTCGACGAGGTAACGCAACCGAAGCAAATCGCCGATCCTGCCGAGATCGTGGAGCGCCCCATCAACATCTTTCGGTTCGGTCGGCTGCAGATCGTAGTCGGTCCAACTCGATGGAATCAGCGACCGGCTGCCGTCTGGTAGAACTGCGAGCAAATAGTTGACGCCGCGCCGTGTGATGGCGTTGACCACCGGCAATGTCCGCTCTTCGAGGGCATGGCCTTTGCGCGTAACCGTCGCACAAGCCGGAACATTATGGCGATGGGCAGTCTGTGGCGGGTTCCTTCGACAATGTCCGGCACGATCGGCTGTTGGCGAAAGTCGCTCGACGCGTAGACGATGCGGACGTGATGCGCCTGCTGAAGATCATGCTCAAAGCTGGCGGGAAACAAGGCGTTCCGCAAGGCGGGGTGATCTCGCCGCTGCTCAGCAACATCTACCTCACCGAGGTGGATAGGATGCTGGAGCGGGCGAAGGAGGCCACGCGCGAGGGCAAGTACACCTACGTCGAATATGCAAGATTTGCTGACGACCTGGTGATCTTGATCGACGCTTACAAGCGACATGACTGGTTGATGGCGGCGGTGGAAAAACGGCTCCGCGAGGAACTCGCCGAGCTACAAGTCGAGATCAACGAGGAGAAGAGTCGGATCGTGGACCTCGGTCGAGGCGAAAGCTTCGGCTTTCTGGGGTTCGATTTCCGTCGGGTGCGCAGTTTGCGGGGCGTATGGCGTGCTCACTACACGCCCAAGCTCAAAAAGCGGACGGCGCTGCTGCGGAAGCTCAAGGATATGTTCCGTCGCCACCAATCCCAACCGGTTGGTTGCGTCGTGAAGTTGATCAACCCGGTGTTGCGTGGATGGGTGAATTACTTCGCGGTCGGACATTCCAACGAGTGCTTCAGCTTCGTGAAAGACTGGGTGGAAAAGAAAATTCGGCGCCATATGCAGCGCGCTCGGAACCGTCAGGGCTTCAACTGGAAGCGGTGGAGTAGGCGATGGATGTACGACGAATTGCACCTGTTCAGGGGCTATTGGGTTGTACGACCCGTGCCGAAAGCGGCTCCAGCAGGATAGGTCCCATAAGCCTTGGGGCGAAGCAAACAGGTGAGCGCAGTGCGGGAAATCCGCACGCTGCGTTCGACGCGGCGGAGGCTGGAAACGCGGCAGGGTCGAGATGGTGTGACACTCGCAGACGAAAGGGCGAGCCAACAGGGAACACGAACTTCGACCTAAACCGGCGCGCCAGTCTCCGACCCTACCTGCGAGACGCTGGCGGTGAAACCCCGCCGGCCTACTCACCAGTTTTGGAACAGCGGTTCTCGCCCCGAAAGCGTCCGGTTTGGAGAGAGGCGCGGATCACGATCTTGGGAGGATTCTGCGACGACCCCGATCAACCTACAAAAACGCCGTGAGTATTTTCCGACTCTTGTCCGGCGATCGCGAATATGCAAAGTAATAAGGCCATTTTGATTGAAATAGCCGGTGATCATGGAGGACACAATGAGTGAGGCTGGACGCAAGCTTTTCACTGAATACGTTCTGGAATTAGTCGCCGACTGTAAGAAGCAAAACGACACAGTTGACGCTCACATCCCTGAGTTGGTTGCCCGGGCGGCAGCAGCTGACATACGTTTGAGCGACATTGAAGAAGAAGTCGGGCGGCTTCAAGATGCCCTCTCAAAGCACCTTCTGGCTGAGCAAAGAGCTGCTTTTCCGTCAAACGGAGGAACGGGCGAGCCGGCAAACGGGGAAACGGGCGAGCCAGCGCTTTAGCAGACTGCCGGCGTTCATGATCGGGACGCCCTCGCCCCATTGTTCGAAGCGGTTCATCGCAAGAGCCCATGGGTAACGATGTC
>JBEKHQ010000586.1:0-4832 GCA_050012195.1 Bryobacteraceae bacterium
GAGGGCTGGTTAAGCGCGGCGGCGGGGTTGGTGGCCGGGGCGGCGGCGCTTTGGTTGATAGATCGATACGTATATCCGGTGTGCCCAACCTGTTCGCACACTCACGCCCACGAAAACTGCGCCAGCAGCCTGCATGGTTTCGCGGCTCCGTTGCTGATCGCGTCGGGCATTCACAGCTTCTTCGATGGCTGGAGCCTGGCGGTGTCGGGGCAGCAGGGATTTGAGAAGTTGCGGATCGCTTTTCTGGCTGGAATCTCGATGCACAAACTTCCGGAAGGGCTTGCGCTGGGCGCATTGCTGCTTGCGGCGCTGGGTTCTGAGGGGAAGGCCTTGCTGGGCGCGGCGGCGGCGCAATCGATGATGCTGGCAGGCGGAGTGTTGGCGGTGATAGTGGCGCCGCACTTGGGGGCGGGTTGGACCATGGGATTTTTGTCCGTCGCAGCGGGCGCGTTTGTGTATCTGGGCTACCACGCCATCGAGAGCGTGTCCGAGCAACGCGGCGTTGCGATCTCCGTGCTTCCGGCGCTGACGGGTTTGGCCGGGGCGGCAGTGCTGCGGTCGTTGCTTCCGGGAATCTAAGGGGTCAGCGGACCCCTACCATCCCGCTCAGCCGGGCGGCGATTCCGTTCAAGGTTTCTGATTGCGATTTTAGCTGTTCGGAAGCGGCGGCGCTTTCCTCGGCATTCGCGGCGGTGGTTTGGGTAAGTTGCTCCATTTGAGCGATGGCTTTGCTGATTTCCTCGATTCCACGCAATTGTTCCTGACTGCCGACGGATACCTCGTCCACCAGAGTCTTGGCCTTTTCGACGTCGCCGGTGATGGCACGGATGCCTTGTGCGACATGATCCACCTTGAGCTTGCCGCTGCCCGATTTCGAGATGGATTCTTCGATGAGTTCGGCAGTGTCCTTGGCGGCTTGTGCGGACCGCTGCGCGAGATTTCGGACTTCGTCCGCCACCACGGCGAAACCCATCCCCGCCTCGCCGGCCCTGGCTGCTTCCACGGCCGCATTCAGGGCGAGGATGTTGGTTTGGAAGGCGATCTCGTCGATCACCTTTATGATCTTGGAGATTTTACCGCTGGAAGAGTGAATTTCCTCCATAGCAGCCACCATTTGGTCGAGAGCGTGATTGGTTTCGACGAACCGCCGGCCGGACTCGCCCACGATGGCGGCGGTGGCCTTCGAATTCTCGGTGTTCCGCTGAGCCATCGAACTGATTTGTTCGGTAGAAGCGGACGTTTCTTCGAGCGAAGCTGCTTGCTCGGAAGACTGCTGTGCCAGCGACTGGCTGGCCGAAGAAACGCTCGCCGCGGCGCCGGATACTTCCTGGGCCCCGCCGGCAATGGACTGAGCGATATCCTTCAGGTTCCGCACCAGACCCGCGACGACAAACCAGGTGGCCACGGCAACTGCCAGCACCAGCGCGAGGAGCACCCAATTAAGCGCTTCAGTGTGGCTCATGGAGGCTTCGATGGCCTGGTTGCCCTCTTGCAGCCGCTCGAGGCTTTGGCTACCCAGGTCCGCGGCGGCTTTTTGGAGCCAATCGATAGTGGGCGTGGTTTTCTTCAAGGCGATCTGACTGGCTTCGTCGCCACGTCCTGAAACGCTAAGGTCGGCGAACACCTGGAAGTCGTCACTCCACTGGGCCAGACGGGAGCGGATGCCGCTGATGGTGGTCCGATCTTCCGCCGTCATGCGCATTTCCATGCTATCCACTGCTTTTCGCGCGTCTTGGAGGGCTGCGTCGTAAGTGCGGCGGGCTTTGGACACTTGGTCCGGGTTGTGCATCATGGCGAACAGCGAGACTCCGCGCATGGCGCTGCGCATGTTGGCAATGGAGATTGTGATCTGACGCGCGTCGTCGAGCAGAGCCGCATTGCCGACCACTTCCTGCGATAATTCGCTTCGCATGTGTTTTGCGGCGAGTAGCGAGTAAGTCGAGCTACCGATCGCGGCCAAAAGGATGAGTCCAAAACACAAAAATAGTCTGACCTGCACATTCTCTTGTTTTCGCATACGCTCCACTCTGGAATCCTGAGTCGCTGACTCGGTGATCTTATCGGCGGGGCCGCGCGAATGATGAAGGGCCTCGCCGGCGATCATACTTTCTTCCTTCGCTCCGATAAGGCTCTCGACCGTCAGTTGGCGGTCCATCTTTCGCGAAGGGCGGAGTTTATGAAAAGTTTAAAGAATCGAAGTTCGATTGCCGGCTGGGGCAATCTCATCGCTGGGCTGACTCTATGCGGCATGCTTGGGTTTGGCTGTGCGGGCGTCGCGACCGCGACCGAACTCAGCGGAAGCGTCTACCCCGCCGGGGCTGAAACCGTAATGACGGGAACGGCGCCGGCTCCGGGAGGAACGTTGTTCCTGAATTTTGAAAATTTCTACTTCGCCAATGGCCTGGTGGATTCCAAGGGCCACAGCGTGATGCCGGGATTTCATCTTCGCGTGGGCGCGTCCGCCGTCAAGATTGTGCACAACTGGGGAGTGAATGTTCTGGGCGGTACGCTGGTGAGCGCCGCGGCTCTGCCGATGGTTTACGAACATCTGGATGGTCCCATGGGCGTAGCGAACAAGACCGGTTTTTCGAATCCGGATCTTCAGGTGGCGGCGGTGAGCTACGGAAAGGGTTTGTGGCGTTGGTGGTACGGCTTCGATGTTTACACTCCGGGGTTCTCTTATAACAAGAACGATCTCGTCAACATCGGGCAGCATAACTTCGCGTACGCACCCGAGGCTGCGTTCACATTCCTGCCGCACAATGGCTCCCTGGAAATCAGTTCCAAACTTCAATACATCGTCAATGGAGAGAATTCCGCCATGAGTTACACATCAGGACGCGAATTTCTCTGGGAGTACGGCGGGATGAAGAAAGTCGCTCGCGGGCTGACAATCGGATGGGATGGTTACTGGTATCAGCAAACCTCCAACGATATGCAGAACGGTCTTATAGTGGGCGACGGCAATCGCGGGCGCGACTTCACTTTCGGACCACAGGTCAAGTATCATGCGGGGCCCTTCGCCTTGATCGCGAAGTATCAGAAAGACTCGCTGGTGGAAAACCGGCCGACCGGGCACTCGCTCTGGTTTGAGTTCGGAGTGCCGCTCAGCCGCGGGCACGAATAGAGGCTAAGGGGAGGCGGCCTCGCCCAGGGGCGGCCTCCGCTTGTGCCAATCGGTGCGTTCCTGAAACGCCTTGCCGATGGTGAGCAGCTCATTTTCCGAGAACGGCCGGCCCACGAGTTGGATCGCCATGGGCATCCCGTTCGCGAAACCGCAAGGCAGGGAAAGCGCGGGCAATCCGGCCAGATTGCCGGCGGGAATGAGCGCGGTGAGTCCGGAGGGGCTGGGTGATCTTGGGCGCCGGCGTCGGGCGAGCCGGCGCAACCAGCACGTCAGTGATGGCGAACAAATCGCGGAATGCTTCTTGAATGCGACCGCGAATGCGCATCGCTTTCAAATAATCCTTGGCCGGGATTTCAAGACCGGCCTTGAGTCCCGCGATCTGTTTTTGATCGGCGAGCTGATCCACCTGCCCGCTCTGAATCAGCGGCTCGAAGATGGCCGAAGCTTCGGACGAAATGATGGTGCTGATAGTCGCGCCGTAGGGGAACTCGGGTAGCTTAACCTCTGTAAGTTCGATGCCCAGGGAGCGCAGAGTATCGAGCGCCTTCGCGTAGTCGGCGTGGGCGGCCGGGTCGACCCCCTCCTCGAAGTCCACCGGCGCGTAGCCGACGTGCAGTTCCTTGAGATCGCGGGCATAGGCGGGCGCGTAGTAGAAGCTTTTGCCGGCCGAACCAGGATCCTCGGGGTCAGCACCGGCGATGGCCTCGAGCACCAGACCGCAGTCTTCCGCGGAGTGGCACAATGGCCCGATCTTATCGAGCGTCCAGGAAAGCGCCATCGCGCCTTGGCGGCTAACCAGCCCGTAGGTGGGACGAAGCCCGGTGAGGCCGCAGAATGCACTGGGCGTGATGATCGAGCCGGAGGTTTCCGAACCGAGAGCGAAAGTCGCCAGCCCGGCGGCGACCGCGATGGCCGAGCCGCTGGAGGATCCGCCGGACCAGCGCGTGCGATCCCAAGGGTTCAGCCCTGGTCCAGTGAGCGACGCGCCGGCGTACCGATAGCCGGGACCACCGGCGAGTTCCACCATGGCGAGTTTGCCGATGAGCAGGCTGCCATGCTTGGCGAGCTTCTTAAGAACGGCGGCGGTGTAGTCGAAAACCTGGCCGGCGTAGGGTCGCGCGCCCCACGTCGTCGGATGTTTGGCGTAGGCCAGCAGATCCTTCGCCCCGAACGGGATTCCTTGCAGTGGACCGCGGAAGCGCTCCCGCTTGAGGTCGTCATCGACGTCTTTGGCCGCGCGGTGCGCATCGTCGCGAAGAGAAAGCGCGAGCGCGTTGTAGGTCGGGCCGATGGTTTCCAGCCGCGCCGAAAAAGCCTTCGCCAACTCGACCGCTGAGAATTCCTTGGCCTTGAGTTTCTGGTTGACTTCGGTGATGCCGGCGAAGAAGATGTCGTTAGAGATCGAAGCCATGCGGTCCCTAGGCTCGGAAATGGGTGGCGGGCTCCACGGCCATCGGCAACGGAAACTTGGCGAGTTGTTCCTGGTTTTGACGGTTCTGATCCCGGGCGGCCTTGAGTTCTTCGTCGGGAGTGGGAGCGGTGGCGGCGGGCGTTTGCGCGAGGAGCGCCGGGGCGACGATCAATCCGGCAAGTTCGCGGCGCGTTATTTCGTTGGGCATTAATCCTATTCTAATAACCGCGCTAGCGGCACGCTAACTCTTCGATGGCGGCCTTCTCCATGGCGGATCGGGGAGCGCTCCCTCCG
>JBEKHQ010000587.1:0-3328 GCA_050012195.1 Bryobacteraceae bacterium
TACCCACCCCGGAGAAGGACGGTGAGCGGCGACGATCACGGATATCCCCGCAAGCGCAGCACTACCGAGATCCACGAGCCGACCCAGATCATCGTCCCCAACCCGCCATAAGCCAAGGCGCCCGCCTGCACCCATCGCTTCATGCCCGCCACCTGGAGCGGAGTGCGGCGTCGCTCGAAGCCCGCGAAAGCGAGCAGCGCCAGGCCCATCCCCAATATCCCGATCGCAGCCAACGGACCAGTGGGACTCAAACGCCAAGCTTCGCCAACGTGTCCGTGCACCGTCAGCACGAAGCCGCGCGTGAAACCGCAAGTCGGGCAAGGAAAGCCGAACCGTTGTCGCAAGGCGCAGACGATATTGATTCGCCGACCCAGGAAATAAACGAAGTCGTCGTCGGCCGTCAGCAACAGCGCAGCTACCGCCAGTTCCATGAGCAGCATGACTCCGAGCACCGTTGCGGTGAATCCGGTTGAGCGGCTAAGTCTACGCATAATCGTCCTCACGGCATCTTCAATACGAACGAACCGACGGCCTTGTCATGCAGCGTCTGCCTTTTTTCATCCCACAGCGGCCACATCAGGTCGAGCAGCGGGCCCACCAGCGGAAGGAAACTCAGCGCCACTTGCGCCAGCAGGCGGATCAACGCCGTCCCCGTGGTCAGTAGGTTGCCATTGACGTCCACCACTTTGAGCTTCATCACGCCCTGCCCGATGGACGAGCCGCGCTGCGCTACCAGATAGACGCGGTTGTAGAAGCCGACCAACAAAGACGCCATGGGGAACAACAGAATCATCATGCAGCACATGGCGCCCCCGAGTTGCGAGCCCAGGCCGGCAAGCATCGCGAAGAAGCTCCCCAAAATCAAATAGAGCAAGAGCATTCCGGCGCCGACCAGCAGTGAGTCGAGCAGATAGCCCACCACTCGATCGGCCCACTGCGCGTAGGTCGCCCCAGGCGGCAACCGCGGTCCGAGAGTATAAGACACGCTTGGTTGTAACGGTGGGCCCTGCTGGCTCGGCGACAGCATGGGAGCGGGCGGCTGCGCGGATGTGGGAGACAGGGCCGGATGCAAGGGCGATCCACATCCGGCGCAGAATTGCGCGGCATCTTGATTTTGCGCGCCGCAGATGGTGCAGAAGGACATTGGTACTCTTCTCCGTTTCCGGGCTGAAACTCAATCAACTCTACAGTAGGTTCTTCCGCTTCGCAAGTGCCTCTGGCGGTTCACACCGTGTGTCACTATGGTTGTGTCTATGACGCCTCCACAAGCACCGCCGAGACTTCAGTTGGTGAACACGCCGGACTATCGCGAAAGCTACGCGAACAGCGTTCAGATTCGCGTGAACCTCTGGGATTTCTTCCTCATGTTCGGCACGGTGAACCAGTCCGCTCCCGACAACGTGATGATCCACAATTTTCAGGGAGTCTACCTCAGCCCGCAGCAGGCCAAGGCGCTTTTGAACGTCCTGACGCAGAATATTTCGCAGTACGAGGCGACATTCGGAGAGATCAAGCTGGAGCCTCATAGTCAAAAAAGCGCAATCCAGTGATCGCCGAGCGGGGCGCGACGAAAACCAATTGGTGGTTCGCCGCGGCCTTCGCTTCCCTGGTTTTTCTCGCCCACGCGCCGCTCTTCGGGCTCCCTTATTTCTGGGATGAACTGGGCCAATTCGTGCCCGCCGCCCTCGACATTCTCCACGATGGCGCGTGGATCCCGCACTCCGCGGTACCTAACGCTCATCCACCTGGCGTGATGGCGTACCTGGCTTTGGTGTGGCGAACTTTTGGTTATTCGATCCCGGCCACGCGCGCGTCCATGCTTGTTTTGGCGAGTTGCGCCGTAGTCGCCACCTACCTGCTGTCGAACCAGCTGATGCGCGGCGCCGGCCGAATTACCGCGCTTGTTCCCGCGCTACTCCTTATTTTCGATCCGCTGTTCTACATGCAGTCGATGATGGCCCAGTTGGACATGCCCGCGATGGCGTTCACCCTGGTGGCGCTCATTCTCTTCTTTCAAGATAGGCACGAAGCCGCGGCGCTGGCTTGTACGGCTCTGGTCCTTGCGAAGGAAACCGGCGCGCTTTTGCCGCTCATGCTGGGCGCGGTGCTGGTGTTCGAACGCCGGTTCCGGTTCGCCTCGTATTACGTGGCGCCCTTCGTCGCGCAGAGTCTGTGGTTCTACGAGCTCTGGCGCGGCACGGGCCAGCTTTTCGGCGATGCTGGTTTCACGCACTACAATCTCGGATACGCGCTCAACCCCGTGCGGGCGTCGCTCTCGCTGGCGCGGCGCATCTACTATCTGTTCCTCGCCGATTTCCGGTGGGCCGGCTCGGCCGCGATCCTCTTCGCCTGGCGACGAACGTCTATTTATACCAGCCGCGCCTGGCGAATCGTCTGGGCGTTCGTTGCCGCGCACGCGCTGATGGTGAGCTTGCTGGGCGGGGCGGAGCTGGAGCGTTATCTTCTTCCCGTAATTCCGTTGCTGTACGTCGCGATGGGCGCGGCCTGGCAAACGCTCCGCCCTCTGTGGCGCGGAGCGAGCCTGGCAACCGTCGCGGCGGGACTGCTGGTCGGCCTGTTCGTCAATCCGCCGTTCCCGTTCCCGTATGAGAACAACCTTGCGATGGTCGATTTCGTTCGTCTGCATCGCGACGCGGCGCAGTTTGTCGAAAAGACGTATCCGCGGGAGACCATCCATACGGCGTGGCCCCTCACCGCGGCGCTGCGCAATCCGCCGTTCGGGTATGTCGATCAAAAAATAACGGCGGCCGAAACGGGGGACCTCCGTTACTCGACGCTGATGGCTCTCGATCCCGGGGCCGTGCGTGTTCTGGCGCTGTATTCGCGCACTTGGGAACCGAGCTGGGGAGTCATGCGATGGCCGATCGTCGCCCGATTTCTCGCGCGCTACTACGAATACGGACGGCAGATGGATTCGAACGAGGTCCGGCAGCGCTTCGGCCTGGTTCCGATTCGACGCTGGGACCGTCGCGGCCAGTGGATCGAGATTTACGCGCACCCGCCGGCGTAAGAGCGGCGCGTCAGGATTAATGCGCGGCCATCCGACTCTGGCCGGGCTTGGGACGCCGCATGATGAAGGGAAGCGGCACCAGGCAGCCTATAAGCAGCGACATAATCCAGAAGCTGTTGTCGATGCCCACCGCGTTGGCTTGTTGTTGCACGGTGAGATAGGCCATCGCCAGCGCCTTGCGGGCGGCAGTGGCGGCGTCGTAACCCTGCGACACGAACATAGCGGTAAGGCCGTTCAACATCTGCGCGAAGGGCCGATCGCCATTGCTGGTGTGCGACGCGAAATTCACGTGCTGGG
>JBEKHQ010000588.1:0-3325 GCA_050012195.1 Bryobacteraceae bacterium
CAGGAGGCACGCTATTTTGGCCGCTGCGCGCCGAGCTGCGCCGCCAAATCACCGCGTGGTCGCGCGCTCGGATCGACGTGGAACCGGCGGCGCTGGGCGACGACAGCGTTCTCTATGGCGCTTTCTTGCTGGCTACGCGAGGCGAACGATGAACCTGCCGGCATTCTATCCGCTGCTCGATACCGACGTCCTAGGGCGGCGAGGTTTGGAAGCGCCGGCGGCGGCGGAAGCCATACTCGAGGCGGGCGCCCGTATCCTGCAATTTCGCCACAAGCTTTTCTTCTCGCGCGAGGTGTACGAGCAGGCCGCGCGCGTGGCCGAGCTGTGCCGAGCGGCGAACGCGCTGTTCGTGGTCAACGATCGCGCGGATTTCGCGATGCTGCTCGGCGCGGCGCTGCATGTGGGCCATGACGATCTCGCGCCGGCCGAAGCCCGCGGGATCATGCCGCCCGGCGCCATCATCGGTTTCTCGACGCACAACCAGCGGCAACTTCGTGACGGCGATGCCGAGCCCGTGGATTATCTTGCAATCGGTCCGATTTTCGAGACCGGATCGAAGCAAAACCCGGATCCCGTGGTCGGCCTGGAACAGCTCGGCGTGTTGCGACGGATCACGTCCAAGCCGCTGGTCGCGATCGGCGGCATCGCCCTGGAACGCGTCCAGTCCGTGCTCGCGGCCGGCGCGGATTCCATCGCGGTGATTGGCGATCTGTATCCGAATCCGCTAACGAAAGCTTCGTTGCGCGCGCGCGCCGAACAATGGCTGGCTACTTGTTCGTCGCGTAGGTAACGCTCACGGCGGTGTGGCCGGATTCCTGTCCAACAATGACGGTTACCTTGTGTTTGCCGGCATCGTTTTCCCCTACCAACATCCCGGCGAACGATGCGCCACCCTGGCTGGTTATGTTGTTTGTGACCTTAAGACCTGACGATTGGAACTCGTCCTGATAAAACTTGATGACTTTGTCGGAAGGGTCGCCCGTCTTGAACGCGAAGCTGCCGCTATCCCCGTCTTTGTCCCGGGCTGAGAATACGCCTCTTGGATCGGAACCGGGATAATCCGGCACCCAGGTCGGCACTTTGACGTTGCCTCCGATTTTCACCGTGCCATCCGACGATTTCATCTCCACCGCGCCGTTGGCCCCGCCCGAAGTAATCGTAACCGCCTCTTGTCCGTTCTCCGTAAAGGTAAACTTGCCGTTCTTCGCATCGTCCCAGTTCATGGTGGTGACCTTGCCGGTCTGCTTGTCTCGAATGGTGATCACCTGTTTGCCTTCGTCGGTGGAAACGATTTCGAGATTCGGATTACCGGCGACTGACATTTTGGCCAGGGCAAGAGCGGGATTCCTCCTGATCAAATCGGTGTCGAGGCCCGCCTGTCTGGCCTTATGCACCACGAACAGGCCGACCCCCGCTACTGCGAGGATGATCAGCAGGAAGAATCCGCCGACTCCGATCAAGATCCACTTCAGCGCGCTGCTTTTCTGGGCGGGCGGCGGCGCGAAGGGCACCGAGCCGGGCTGCGGAGGTACGGGAGGATTGGTAGCCATTACGTCTCCTATTGGCGCATCTGCTTTCACTATAGCAAAGCTAAACCATTGAAAACAAGACTGGATTTCGAATTTGCGTTCGGGTAATATCACAAACGAAGCAGGGCAACAGCGAAAAGGGGGATCGGCATGGCAGAGCTAGTGAATGGGTTCGATGCGTCTATCGTGGACCGGAAGGCGTCAAAGGTCGGGCCAGCCGGGATCGACGTCGCCTACCAGCGCCTCGGGAACCCCGATGCGCCTGTAGTGCTGCTCATCATGGGGATCGCTGCGCAATCAATTCATTGGCCGGACGCGTTTTGCCATGCCCTTGTCGACGGCGGCCTGCAAGTCATCCGCTTCGACAATCGCGACTCCGGCCTCTCCACACACCTGACGGATGCTCCGCCTCCTGACCTGCCCGCGGCGCTCGCCGGCGACCTGTCGTCGGTGTCCTACACGCTGTCGGATATGGCTGCCGATGCCGTGGGATTGCTGGACGCGCTCGGCTTCGAGAAGGCACATGCCGTCGGCGCGTCCATGGGGGGCGCGATCGCGCAAACGATGGCAATCGAGCATCCGGACCGTGTCCACTCTCTTACCTCGATGATGTCGACGACGGGCAACATGTCAGTCGGGCAGCCCTCGCCGGAAGTGCTCCGCGATGTGTTCGGCGGCCCGCCCGCAGTCACCCGCGACGAAGTCATTCAGCGGATGCTCCGGGCGATCCGCGCCGTGGGCTCGCCTGGATATCCGACGGATGAGAAGGAAGCCGCCGCGCGAACAGCCCGGGCCTACGACCGCTGCTACGATCCGGTCGGAACCGCTCGTCAGGCAGTGGCGACGGTGGCCTCCGGCGATCGGACCGAACGCCTGCGGCATCTCGAGGTTCCCACCCTCGTGATCCACGGCCTGGCTGACCGTATGTGCGACGTGAGCGGCGGGCGAGCGACGGCTGAAACCATTCCCGGCGCGGAGCTCGTCCTGATCGAGGGAATGGGGCATGACCTGCCGCCCGGTTTGCGCTCCCAACTGGCGGAGCGCATCGCCGAGTTCGTGTGGCGCGAGGAGGACCGTTGAGTCTGGTCTCGCGCCCAGGAGTTTCCCGGATGGGTTAGGTCGAGCGTTTCGCGGTAATTTCCCGCGGTCCGCCTCGTGGTCCTTCAATAGTCAACTTGAGTTCGTCGCCGGAGACCGTGCCGCTGTATTTTGTCGTGAACGTGTTGCCTCGGAACTCCCGCACAACGGTGAACGAAATCTTGTCCCCGTCAATCTTGCCGTCGGAGATATTGACGTCGCCGCCGCGTCCGCCGGAAATGGTTCCGGTCAAGCTGCCGCCGGAGGCTTGCAGGGTTAAGGTATTTGTCATCGTCCCATTGCGGCCTTCGGTCTCGAAGGTCCACTTGCCGGACACATCGGCCGCCAGCGCGACGGTGGCCAGCACAAAGGCCAGCAAAACTGAATAAATCTTCATTGTTCGCTCCTGATTCGGGGTTTACCCATCTCTAAGGATGACGGCGCGCCGGAGCACGTTACTAATACGGAATGTAAAGATGCGTAACCGAGGCGATCAGTGGTGATGTTCGTGCTCAGGCGAGCTTACCAGGATCGAGCAAGGCGCCTCGGAAAGAGCGCACTTGATGTGCTCGAACTGGATGGTGGTATGGAAAATCTGATACTTGCAGAGGAGATCGTTGATGTTTTTCAGGATCGGGTTGCTCTCCGACGTCGCCATATCCGAGATCAACACGTGGCAACTCAGCGCGTGCGTCTTCGAGCCCAGGCTCCAGATGTGA
>JBEKHQ010000589.1:0-3325 GCA_050012195.1 Bryobacteraceae bacterium
CGCACGGCGTAAGCCTGAAAGCCGTAGTCTGTAAGCCGTTCTCGGCGGAAGAATCGCGAGCCTGGCCCGTAATGGTTCATGCTGGCGCGTCATGAGCCCATTACCGTATTGCATTGGATTCTATATTGGTCGCATAATAAGTAGTGGATGGGCGGTTTCGCTCATCGTGGTCTATCCGCTAGGCTCGTAGGCGAGCGTTATCCCAGGCCCTCAGGAAATCCTGAGGGCCTTCATAGTTATGCCCAAGAGGATCGCTGTGTTGCTCGACGGCGGACACGTTCGGGTGCATGCCAAGAATGCGGGAATGCAATTCACGCCGGATTACATCGAGAAGGTGGCTCTCGCCTGTTCCAACCCTGGCGAAGAGATCCTGAGAATTCTGTATTACGACTGCGCACCATACGCGGGAACGGTTACTTTGCCGGTTTCCGGGGCTAAGAAAACCTATCAGGGAACCGACCACTGGATGAGAGAACTTGCCCAGAAGAACCTGTTCGCCGTTTGGCGTGGGGCACTGAAGTTCAGAGGCTTCGCCCTGGACAAGAAAAAGATCCCGTACCAGCCGACTGCCCCGCTGCAGGATACCGATTTTTTGCCCCAGTTCGAACAAAAGGGTGTAGACATGCGGATCGGCTTAGACATGGCGATTTATTCCGCCAACCGCGCGGTGGATCTGATTGCGCTCGTTACCAATGATACGGACTGCATACCCGCAATGAAGCACGCTCGCAGGTCCGGACTACAAATCGCATTGGTGGTGATCCCCGGCTATAAGCCGACTTCAGAATTGTTGGAGCACAGCGATTTTCACAGACCGATCCTCTGGCCCGTTCCGTAGCCCGACGCTCAATCCAGCCTTTCAGCCGGCCGCCCCAAACCCGGTATACTGTAATTGCGAGGTGTTAATGGTGCGTTCCGCTCGGCCCCTGCTTCTTGCGTTGTTCGTCGTCGTGCTGTGCTCTGTGGTGGCAGGAATTTTCGGCCCCGGCCTCATGGGAGTTTCCGCCGCGTCCTCCGGGCCGGAAGAGGACCTCAAGGCAAGCATCAAGGACTTCACCAAGATCTACGAAGTCGTCGAGAATAATTTCGCGGACAAAGTCACCTCCGACAAGGGCATCTATAAGGGCGCCATCCCGGGCATGCTCCGCACCCTCGATCCGCATTCGAATTTCTTCGATCCGAAGGAGTTCCAATCGCTTCGGGACGACCAGAGCGGTCATTATTATGGGGTAGGCATGACGGTCGCTCCTCGCAACGGAAAAACCATCATAGTGGCGCCGTTCGGCGGATCTCCCGCATATAAAGCCGGGCTTCGGCCTGGCGACGTAATTCTCGAAGTGAACGACAAGAAGACCGACAGCCTCACCACGCCCGAGGTAGCGGATCTGTTAAAAGGCCCCCGAGGAACGCATGTCCAGGTGATGGTGGCGCGCGAAGGTTCGGACGCGCCGATCACGTTCGACATCACCCGCGACGAGATTCCTCGCTATAGCGTGGAAGAGGCCTTCTGGCTGCACCCTGGCATCGCTTACATGCACGTCTCGGCGTTCAACGAAAACACCAGCCAGGAAATGGAAGACAATCTCAAGCGGCTGGGCGAAGCCAATATCAAGGGGTTGGTTCTCGATCTGCGCGAAAACCCGGGCGGTCTTTTGAACGAAGGAGTGGCCGTGGCCGGGCACTTCCTACGCAAAGGCGAACTTGTAGTTTCACATCGCGGCCGCGCGTCGGCCGAGAAGCCGTACCTTTCTCGTGGCAGCGCTTACGGTCAGAATTACCCGATGGTGGTTCTCGTCAATCGCTATTCCGCTTCCGCCGCGGAAATCGTCGCGGGCGCGCTCCAGGATCACGATCGCGCTTGGATTCTGGGAGAGACCACGTTCGGCAAGGGCCTGGTCCAGACCGTATTTCCGCTCGACGACAACACCGGACTCGCGCTCACAACCGCTCACTATTACACGCCCAGCGGCCGTTTGATCCAGCGCGATTACTCCAACATCTCGTTCCTGGATTATTACTACGGCAAGCGCACCGAGACGAAGAATCTGCAGGATGTCAAGAGCACCGATAGCGGTCGAACCGTTTACGGCGGCGGCGGGATCACTCCCGACGAGAAGTACGAACCGCCCAAGTACAACGCGTTCCAGACGGAATTGCTCCGCAAATTCGAATTCTTCAATTTCTCGGCGAAGTGGTTCGGCGCGCGCGCGAAAGTTCAACTCCCCAAGGGCTGGGAGCCGGATGCCGGCGTCCTGAGCGAGTTTCACGAATACCTGGTGAAGCAGAACGTCCCGTTTCACGAAGCCGACTGGACCGACAACAAAACCTGGATCGAGCAGCAGTTGAAACGCGAAATGTACGCCAGCGGCTTCAGCTACGAGGATTCCCAAAAGGTCGCGATCCAAACCGATCAGATGGTGGCCAAGGCCGTCGACGCCATTCCTCAGGCCCGGGCCTTGCTCGATAAATCCAAGAAGTTGATCGTCGAGCGTTTGCGCCGCGACGATCGGCAGTAGCATTCGCAAAGTTTGAAAACGCCACAGATCACCGTCCTCGATGCGGGCGGGCAGTATTGTCATCTTATCGCCAGGAAGATTCGCGACCTGGGTGTCTATGCGGACGTTTGTCCCAGCGAGACGCCGGCCTCGGAACTCGCGGGCCGCAAGGGCCTCATCATCTCCGGGGGACCCGACAGCGTTTACGAACCGGATAGCTCTCGAATCGACCCCGCGATTCTCCACTCCGCGAGCGCAGTGCTCGGAATCTGCTATGGGCAACAGCGCATGGCTTTCGAACTGGGCGGCAAAGTCAAAAAAGGCGAGCAGGGCGAGTATGGTCTGGCGCTGCTCGACGCCGTGAAGCCGCATCAGCTATTTAAGGACGTGAACGGCGATCGCCAGGTTTGGATGAATCACCGCGATCAGGTGGAGGCGGTTCCGGAAGGCTTCGACGTGCTGGCCAGTACCGATACCTGCGCGGTGGCTGCGATGGCTCACCGCGAGAGGCCGCTGATCGGCGTGCAGTTTCATCCGGAAGTTGTCCACACCAAGCCGGGCACGCAAATTCTTTCGAACTTTGTCTTCGGCGTTTGCGGATGCGTGAAGGATTGGGATCCCAAGGATCGCATCCGGCCCATCGAAAGCCAAATTCGCGAGGTCGCCGGAGACCGGAACGTGTTCTTCTTCGTGAGCGGCGGCGTCGATTCCACCGTGGCCTACACGCTTTGCCTGCGAGCGCTCGGGCCGGAACGCGTCCATGGCATCTATGTCGATACCGGTCTCATGCGCGAAGGCGAAACCGAATACGTACGTGACCTTTTCGCGCG
>JBEKHQ010000590.1:0-3322 GCA_050012195.1 Bryobacteraceae bacterium
CACTTTGGACCCTACGGCGGGCGCTATGTTCCCGAAGTCTTGATGGCGCCACTCGAAGAGCTCGAGCAGGCTTACGTCCAAGCCCGGCACGACCCGGGGTTCCAGGCCGAATTGAACGACCTGCTAGCCAACTACGCCGGCCGTCCCACGCCGCTGTATTACGCCAAGCGGCTCAGCGAAGCGTTGGGCCAAGCGAAAATCTACATCAAGCGCGAAGACCTGCTGCACACAGGAGCGCACAAGATCAACAACTGCCTGGGTCAAGCGCTGCTGGCGAGACGAATGGGCAAGCGTCGCATCATCGCCGAAACGGGCGCGGGACAACACGGTGTCGCGACGGCTACGGTTTGCGCGCTCTTCGGACTGGAGTGCATCGTCTACATGGGCGAGGAAGACATGCGCCGGCAGCGGTTGAACGTTTTTCGCATGCGGTTGCTGGGGGCCAAAGTAGTCGCAGTGCAAAATGGAAGCCGGACGTTAAAGGACGCCATCAGCGAGGCCATGCGGGATTGGGTGACCAACGTTGGAACCACACATTATCTGCTGGGTTCGGCGCTGGGCGCGCACCCGTATCCCATGATGGTCCGCGATTTTCATCGCGTGATCGGCGAGGAAACGCGCCGGCAGATTCTGGAGCGCGAGCGGCGGCTGCCGGATTCGATCTTCGCCTGCGTGGGAGGCGGGAGCAATGCCATCGGGATGTTTCATCCTTTTATCGCGGACACGGGCGTCCGTCTTATCGGAGTGGAGGCCGGAGGACGCAGTGCAGAACTGGGATCGCACGCCGCGCGCTTCTCCGGCGGATCGCCGGGCGTGCTGCATGGCGCGTACAGCTATCTCTTGCAGGACGCCGACGGGCAGGTGGCGCTCACGCATTCGGTTTCGGCGGGCCTCGATTACGCTCTGGTGGGGCCGGAACATGCCTGGCTGCGCGATCAGGGGCGCAGCGAGTACGTTTCAGTCACCGATCAAGAGGCGCTCGACGCGGCGCGAATTCTGGCGCGAACCGAGGGTATCATACCGGCATTGGAGTCGGCGCATGCCGTCGCCGAAGCTCTGCGCCGAGCCCCCGCCGCGGCAAACCAGCTATACGTGATCAATCTCTCCGGACGCGGCGACAAAGATACCGACATCTATCGAGAGAACCTGAAAGAACTGGATGAGCCAGACCAGAATCGCGCGGCTCTTTGAACGGTTGCGAGCCGAACGCCGGCCCGCTTTGATCGCCTACATCACGGCCGGCGATCCCACGCCGGATCGGACCGCGGCGCTGGTGGCGGCGCTGGAGCGCGGCGGGGCGGATCTGATCGAGCTCGGAGTTCCCTTCTCCGACCCGATCGCGGATGGTCCGGTGATCCAGCGCGGCAGCGAGCGCGCACTGAAGGCAGGCACGACGGTGGCTAGAGTGCTCGACATCGCGGCTCAGATCCGCGCGCGTTCCGAAATTCCGCTGGTCCTATTCACTTATCTCAATCCGGTGTTGCACTATGGGCTGGAGAAGCTCGGGCGAGATGCGGCCGCGCACGGAATCGATGGCTGCCTGATGACCGACCTCAGCGTCGAAGAGGCAGAGCCGTACACCAATGCGATGCACGCAGCCGGGCTCGACACGGTATTTCTCGCGGCCCCGACCAGTACCCCGCGGCGGTTGGAACTGGTCGCCAAATATTCAAGCGGGTTCGTGTATCTGGTCTCGCGAACGGGCGTGACGGGCGAGCGCAGCAGCGTTTCCGATGCCGTCGCGCCGTTGGTCCAAGCTGTTCGAAAAGTGACCGGGCTTCCGTTAGCGGTCGGGTTCGGAATCTCGACGCCCGACCAGGTTCGCTCCGTGGGGGAAATCGCCGACGGCGTCGCGGTGGGCAGCGCATTCGTGACGACTATCGAGCAAAATGCTACAAGCAGCGAACTGGAGAATAGGCTGGAAGCCCTCGCCCGCCGACTCGCCGGTGGTTTACCATCGAAGAACCCATGAGCATGGAAAAGCTCGCCGAATGTCGCCGGAAGATCGATATTCTGGATCTCGAATTGCTGGCGCTGTTGAACGAACGAACGCGGATCGTGGAAGAGATCGGCCGGATCAAACACGACCTGTCGCTGCCGATTTACGAACCGAAGCGCGAGGACCAGGTGTTCGCGAATGTCACCGGAGGGAACCGCGGCCCATTATCCGCCGAGGCTGTGAAAAGAGTGTTCGAGCGCATCATAGACGAGATGCGAAACATCCAAAAAGACAAGATGTCCTGACGTCAACCTGGATTACGAATGCGACTACGCTCGCTCGGCGAGTTCCAACACGGTCCGCTTGACCAGCGCTTTGGTCAGCGGTACCTTGTAGGCGTTCTTGGCGAGCGGACTGGCTTCGGCTATCGCGATTTCTCCGGCCTGCGCGGCCAGTTCCGGAGTGATCCGCCGGCCGGCTAGCAAGCGCTCGGCGTCGGGAACGCGCCACGGGATCGGCGCAACGCCTCCCAAGACGATCCGGGCGGACCGGCACACCTGCTGGTCCATTTCGAGCACGATTGCGGCGCTCACTACCGCGTGCGTCCATGCCTCGCGATCCATTATCTTGTGATACGCGCTCCGAGCGCCGGCGCTAGCCGAGGGTGCCTCGATCGACACCAGCACCTCGTCCGAGGCCAAAACATTTTCGCGCACCGCGTTTTGGCGGGGGAGAACAAAGAAATCGTGCGCGGCCACGACGCGCCGGCCGGACGGACCCGCGATATGGAACTTGGCATCCAATGCGACCAGGGCGGGCGCAGTGTCTGACGGATGCACAATGAAGCTCGGCCCTCCGCCGAAGATCGCGTGAAACTGATTTTCCCCGTTGATCGAGAAGCATTGATTGCCCCCCGCCTTAAAGCACGGAAAGCCGTTGCGGTAGTACCAGCACCACGGCCTTTGCGCAACATTGCCCGCCAGAGTGCCGACGTTGCGGATTTGCGGAGTCGCCACGGATTCGGCGGCCTCGGCAAGCACCGCGTATTGCCGACGAATCACGGGATGCCGCGCCAGTGCGTCGAGCGTCGTCAATCCGCCGATGCGCAAGCCGCCCTTTTCAACTGCAACCGCATCCAGCCCCTTAATCGTTCTGAGATGGATGAGCACGTCCGGCGCGACGATCTGTTCCTTGATCATTCCCAGCAGATCGCTTCCGCCGCCCGCGATCGACGCAGCCTGGCCGGCGGCCTGCGCTTGCTGAATCAGAGCAAGCGCGTGCGGAAGATCGCGAGGGTTGGAATTGGTGAAGGCTTTCATGCGCGCGCTCCCAGAATCTTGTCCCGCGTGATCGGAAGGTCCTTCATCCGCTTCCCGGTCGCGT
>JBEKHQ010000591.1:0-3310 GCA_050012195.1 Bryobacteraceae bacterium
AAGAACTCAATGACGTATTGCCGTTGGCCGTGCTGTTGATGTTCGCGGTCGCGCTTGTCCTGCTGATTGCCTGCGCGAACGTTGCGAATCTATTGCTGGCTCGAGGAGCCGGTCGTCAAAGAGAAATAGGAATCCGGTTGTCTCTGGGGGCAAAGCGAGGCCGGCTGGTGCGCCAATACTTGACCGAGAGCATGCTCCTGGCGCTGGCGGGTGGGATTGGAGGATTGATCCTGGCGTTCTGGATGGCCGACCTGCTGCTCGCTTCGGTACATCCGCCCGGCACGCACCGGTTTTTGCTCAACGTGGGTCTGGATTTTCGCGTCCTTGGCTACACTCTGCTGCTATCGGTTGTTTCGGGATTGATGTGCGGCGTACTTCCCGCGCTGCGGTCCTCCAAACAGGATCTCTCGGCTGCTGTAAGAGGAGAATCGACCGCATTCGGCCGGCGCGTCGGCAAGTCTCGGCTCCGCGGCGCGCTCGTCGTGTCGCAGGTCGCCGTATCCTTAATCCTGTTGGTTGGCGCCGGCCTGCTGGTACGGGCACTCCAAAAGGCGCAGACCGTAACGCCGGGATTTGAAATGAGCAACATTTATGTCGTCTCGCCGGATTTTCGGCAACATGGCTACGACTCTGCGCGCGCCGGCGAATTTCAGCGCGAACTGACGGAGCGTCTGCAAGCCACGCCTGGAGTCAAGAGCGTCGGCTTGGCGCGAACTGCACCGTTGGGCTCCGACTTTGCGATTACGCGGCTAGTAATTCAAGGCGACAAAACGCCTCCAGGAGCGCGTCCGCCGACCGTAAACTTCAACACCGTTTCCCCCGGATACTTCGAGGCCCTGCGCATACCCATCCTGCGAGGCCGCAATTTCAGTTCTCAGGATCTTCGAGAAGGAGTCAAGGTCGCCGTAATCAGCGAATCGCTGGCGCAGCGCTATTGGCCCGGGGAAGATCCAATCGGCAAACGGTTCAACGGCGGCGGAGCATCGTCGTACCGCGAAGTGATTGGGGTCGCCAAGGATGTGCGGAATGTCTATCTCTGGACCAGCGCTGAGCCTTACCTTTATCTTCCGCTTTCGCGCGCGGACACTTCGGACATGCAGTTCTTCGTGCGCACCGAAGGCGCCGCGGTTCCCCTGATGGGGGCTGTTACTGAGTCCGTGCGAGCGCTCGACAGGACTCTTCCGATTTCCGCGCATCGATTGGACGACAATCTCGCTCTCTGGATCTGGCCGTCCCAAATGGGCGCGCTGCTTTCCGGCGCACTCGGTGCCCTTGCGCTGCTTCTGGCGTCCGCGGGAATTTACGCTGTAATGGCCTACACCGTAACTCAAAGAACTCGCGAGATCGGAATCCGCGTGGCATTGGGTTCGCAAAACCGAGATGTGCTGGGGCTGTTGTTGCGCGAGGGCATGCGCTTGGTGGGAGTGGGAGTAGCCATCGGCCTCGCGGTATCGATGAGCGCTTCGCGCCTGCTGTCCAAATTCCTTTATGGGCTGAGCACGCTCGACGGGCTAGCGTTCGCTGGAGTTTCGTCGCTACTGGCCGCCGTCGCGCTGCTGGCTTGTTGGATTCCTGCGCGGCGGGCGTTGCGAGTGGATCCTATGATCGCGCTGCGTTACGAGTAGCTCACTGCTGCGGCTTCAACGAGTATGTTCGTTCCCACAATGCCATCCCGCCGATGCTGGAGCCCGAGATGACGATCTCTACGCGACGATTTTCCTCGCGCCCGCCGGCGGTCGCATTGGAAGCGATGGGCCGAGCCTTGCCGAATCCGACCGCGCTGACCGACCCGGGGTTGACGCCGTAATGAACCAGCGCGGCTCCGAGGGCGTCCGCATGACGTTGCGTCAGAACGTCGGCTTCCGGGCCGGCGGCGCGATCGTCGGTATAACCCTCGACGCGGATCGTCAGTCCGGGATGCGCCGCGATTACAGCCGCCAGCCGCATGAGGCGTTCAGTGGCGGCGGGCAACAAGGAATCCGGGACGATGACCACCAAGCCTCGCGGCGTGTCTCGAGTCGACAGCATGGAGTTCAATCCCGCCAGCAGTTCCGCTCGCGATTGGTGTTGCTCCGCAGTCAGCTCATACTGCGCCGGTTTTACGGGAGTGGCGACCAGCGGCGGAGGCGGTTGCGGCCGGGACTGCGCCGCTTGTTCCGCGGCAAGATCTCGCACCTGCTCGGCTTCCGCTCTGACGCGTTCCGCCGCGCGTTCGGCGTCGGCTTGCTCCGCGACGGCTTGTGCTTGCGCCAGCTCGGCGTCGGCTTGCGCCTTCCTTCGAAGATTTCCCTCCTCCTGCTGCGACTGCTGTCTCTCGCGCTCGATGCGTTCCTCGTCGCGGCGCTTGACGCTGATCGTTCGGGCGTCTTCGGCCATCTGGGTCGCTTCGCGCGCGCTAGACACGATCATGTGGGTGTCATTCTTTCGGCGGTAAAGAGCGCGGGCGTTTTCCAGCAGCGTCAAGGCCTTGCCGTATGGCTCGGGCGCGTATCGTTCGGCTCCCAGCGCCTGCGCGATCTGGACCGCGTTCCCGGCCTGGTAAAGTTCCAACAGCGCTTCGTAGCGGTCGTAGGGCAATTTCTCGCCATCGGCAGTCGCCACCGAATGGAGCTGCGCCGGTTGGATGTTCATTGTGTACTGCCCGCGCGGAAGCAATTCGTACTTCGCCGTCACTTGCTCGCGCATTCCGATGGTATCCGGCCGGACGAGATTTTCCACCACGACCACGTCGCTCGGAGTTGTCACGGAATAATACGGCTCGGCGGTCACGATCATTCCGAAGGCCTGCATATCGCTGGTTACCGAGATGTGCGCTTTGTTCGAGGAATCCACCAACACTTCGCCCAAGTTCTTCGGACGACCCTCGGGCGAGATGGCCCACAGAACGTATGTCAAATACTCGACGCCATAACGAGTGGGCGGTTCCAGGCGCTCGAACTTCGCGTCGATGGAAACGCGCCCGCGCTTGCTCTCCACGATGGCCTGTCCCTTCGCCTTCGGAAGCAAGACCGTTCCCTGGAAATCGATCAGGGTCGGTCCGCCGCGATGCTCATAGTTGACGGCCTCCAAAGTTCGGGAGACCACAGTCACGCGGTAAATAGGTTGTGGGTCGGCATGCTCGACCACCTGTGCCCAGGACGGGAGCGACAAGGCGCAAAAGACCAGCAAGGGTTTCATTAGCTGACCTCCATCCCCAAAACCGATGCAAGTGCATTGCCGCGATTGTCCGGCCTTGATATCAGAAGGGCTTGGACATAGGTGACAACAGGTGACGGCTAGGAGGGAAGGTAAAAAAGCCTGGCGGCCTCGG
>JBEKHQ010000592.1:0-3309 GCA_050012195.1 Bryobacteraceae bacterium
TCGGCATCCGGTTCGTAGCCGGCGGGCGTGGCGATCGCGAAATTCATTCCGAGCCGCAGCGCCGAAAGCATCAACGAATGCGCGACGTTGTTGCCGTCGCCCACGAACGCGAGCTGCAGACCGCGCACGTCGCCGAACTTTTCCTGCAACGTGAAGACGTCGGCCAGCGCCTGGCAGGGATGAAAGCGATCGCTCAGAGCGTTGATCACCGGAACGGACGACCAACGCGCCAGATCGTCGATGGTGGTTTGCGAAAAAGTGCGCGCTACAATTCCGTTGGTCCAGCGATCCAGGTTGCGGGCGACGTCCTTCAAGGGTTCGCGGTCGCCGATGGGTCCGACGCTCAAAACCGAATCGCCGCCGAGCTGTTTGATGGCGAGTTCGAAAGTCATGCGCGTACGAAGCGAGGGCTTTTCGAACAGCAAACTGAGGTAGCGACCGGCCATGGCTTTCGAGAATCGGCCGGGAGTCAGCTTAACCTGTTGCGTGAGACTAAGGAGCGCAAGCAGCTCATCCTGAGATAGATCGATGTCGCGCAGAAAGTCGTTGGCTTCGATTTTGAGCAGGGAGCGTTCGGCCGGCATTCGTCGGACGGGCTTCAGCGATCTGCTAGTAGCCGGCTGCATTTTCGGGTCAGGTCTCCTTGGTCACCAGGCGAATGTTTATTCACCTGACTGAATAATTACACATTTGGTGTGTAGGTGTCAAGCACCGGCCGGTAGTGACTGTAGCCGTTCTGGTACGTGCGGGCCTTGACGACGTGCGCGCGCTGAGGCATTCTCTCTAACGTAAATGTCACGGTCTAATGACTGGAAGAAGTTCTCCGTTGTGGCTCTTGGCCTGCTATCGTTGTGCCCGCTGACCGCTCAAATCCGTCAGCCAGCGGGCGCGCGACCTCGGCCGCTCGTCGGTTCCCTCACTACGTTCTACCAACAAGTCGTGCCCATTGTAATCGTTGGCCAGGGATGGACGCAGCGCATTGTGATTACTGACGTTGACGCGACGTTGCCAGTTATAGGCACTTTGCAGTTCTACACGCAGACCGGCGATCCTTGGCAGGTCCATATGAAGAGTCAAGGGACTGCGTCGGCATTCTTGGTAAACCTTCAACCAGGCCAGACACTGGTCCTCGATACGGAGGCCCAGAACACGAATGAGCAACTGCTGGGCTGGGCGTCTCTGGAACTGACCGCGCAGGGCCTCGGCGACGTCTTCGGACAAACGATTTTTCGCAAGCAGACGCCCGGATTACCGGATTTCATGTGTTCGATGGTATTGGGAAGCCTCGCCTACAACAGCTTGTCTGTTTTCTTCGATAACACCGGCGGGAATTACACTGGAATGGGTGTCCTTACAAGCCAAGTCTGCAGTTTTCCTCCCTGTAGTCCGGTCCAGCTTCAGGTCACCGTTGAAAGACTCGACGGCACGATTATCAGCCAGCGAACGATCAACCAGAATCTCGCCACGCTGTACTGGATGAACCTTGCCACAGATTTCCCGGAGACTGCCGGCATCGTCGGCTTGTTCCTCGTAGAACCAGTTCAGCAATTCCGTACCACACTGACCGGTTTCAGCTTGCAGTTTGCCGGGAACGGCGCCTTCACCGTGATCACGCCATTTGAAAACTAAACAGGAAACCTGCCTGCCGCGCCAGTGTCTCAACCCGTGGATACGGGCTATGGTTTCTTCGGGGCGGATTCCGCCCGTTCGAGGACGCGTTCGCCGTTCAGCAGGTCAGGCAGCGCGTAGTTGCCCTCGTGACATGCGTATTCGAAAATCGGGCCGGCCGATCGAGTCATCGTCAACTCGCCTTTCCACGGCCGCGTAAAAGCGGTGGGGTCGTCGACTTCGAATCGATACAAAATCGTATCTGCATCCAGCAGACTGAAGCGTTCCACGACGTGCAGATTTTTGTCGGTGCCGAACATGCCGCCGGCGTCGCCGAAATAGCCGTCGCCATCGTTGAAGTTCGCGGTATCCACCACTAGAGTGCTGCCTTCCCAGCGCCCCACGGAATCGCCGAGCCAGAGCCGCACGCTGGGCGAAAGGTGAGACTGGCGGTCCAGCCGGATGATTCTCGTGTCGTGAATCATTTCGGCATTGATCATCACTTCCTGGCCAGTCTGGATGATCTGATAATTACTGTTGTAGATATAGGGGCGCATCGGCGCGGTCGCGGTGGGAAAGACGATGCACTGGTCCTGAAGGCCGAGGTCTTTCGCGCCTCGGGGATGACGCAGCAACTCCATGCGGCGGCTCTTTTCGGCGGCGGCGGCCGGCAGCAGGGCGGGAATCCTTCCGTCGGGAGGGTCGGTGATGATGGATGTCCGGAGAGTCTTCAGCAATTTGGTGCCGGTTTCATAGAACAGAGCGTTGTAACTGGCGAAGCCTTTGGTCGCTACCTCGGGCTTTGGATCTTCCCTTCGGGCCGCCGCTTTGCGCTCCCAATCGGCGGCTTCTTGCGGCGTGAAGAATTGCTTGTCTTTGAGCTGCGCCGGACGCTCGAGGGGAGTAGCAGTCGCTGAGTTCCAGATACCCTCGAAATCGGGGCGGACGCCCGCCGCAGGCGACTGTGCGGCAGCCGGACGAACAAGTGAAACCGCCGCGAGAGCGATCAGAAATTTTAAGCGAGTCGCTCGATTGTGGCCACGGTGCAGCATGCCGTGGTTCCAGTATATCCGGGCGCCGCAGGGCACCGCGTGCATTAGCACGAATCGGCGGCCGGTCTCAATACCTTTCCGCGTCGCTCACCGGCGACAATGGGTTCACCGGCGCCGTTTGGCCATCGATGGTGGCGCCGTTGTAGCCGAACGCCCTTACCGGTCCAAGGAAATCGTGCGGGAAATTGAGCTTCGGTTGGGAAACTTCGTCCAACGCCTTGATCTGCTCGGAAGTCAGCTTGATCTCGAGCGCGCCCAGATTGTCCTCCAGCTGGTCCATGGTTCGCGCGCCAATGATGGTGGATGCGATGCCCGGCCTCTGCACAACCCAAGCCAGAGCCACTCGCGCAATCGTCGTCCCAGCCTCGCGCGCCACCGATGTCAGCACATCCAGAACCTTGAACGCCTGCTCGGTGAAGGCTCGCGTCACAAACGCGCCGCGCCCAGGAGTGGCGGTCTTCACGGACTCGCGCGTATATTTGCCGGTCAGCATCCCGCTCTTTAACGGCGACCACGGCGTCACGCCCAACCCCAGCTCCAGCGCTTCGGGAATGTGTTCGCCCTCGATGGTCCGCTCCAGCAGCGAGTATTCCAGCTGCAGCGCAATGAGCGGCGTCCAGCCTTTCAGCACGGCCGTGGTCTGCGCTTG
>JBEKHQ010000593.1:0-3305 GCA_050012195.1 Bryobacteraceae bacterium
GGTGTCTCGAAGCGCGATTTACTCGTAGCGCAGCGCGGTCATCGGTTCAACCCGAGCGGCCCGCCGGGCGGGGAAGTAGCAGGCCAGCAAAGAGACCACGGCCAGCAGGCTCGGCGCGCCCAGCAGCACCAGCGGATCGACGGCGCTGGCCCGATACAGCATTCCAGTCAGCAGCCGCGCCAGCATCAGAGACAGAGCCAGGCCGATGCCGGTGGCAATCGCGGTTACGATCATCCCCTCGCGCAGTATCATGAGCAGCGCGTCGCGGGTGCTGGCGCCGACGGCGATCCGAATGCCGATCTCGCGCGTGCGCCGAGCCACCGTATAAGCGCGGACGCCGTACAAGCCGATCGCCGCCACCAGCAGCGCGACGATGCCGAACAGCGCGAACATGCGCGCGCCGGTCCGGACGATCCAGAAATCGACGCTTCCGTCCAGATGATTGCGCAGCGTCTTGAGCGCGAGCACCGGCAGGCGTCCGTCGGTGGCGCGGACTTCCTGTCTCACGCTTTCGAGCAGGCGAGCCCTGGCATCCGGCCCCAGATGGTCGGTTCTCAAATGAAAGCTCATGTCGGACTGGTATTCCTGCGCGAACGGCACGTAAAGGTGCGGTTGGATTCCCTCCCTGCCGTTCGGGCCGTCACTCACCACGGCTCCTCCAATGATGTTTTCCTGCACTCCCTGGACGATACCCACCACCTCGGCGTCGCGCGTTTTCGCGCCGCTGGCTTCAGGGAGCGTCATTCGGATGTGCCTGCCCACCGCGTCGCCCTTCGGCCACAGCCGATCCGCCGCCTGTTTGTCAAGCACTGCCACCGCGGCCCCGTTCTTATCGCCGGCGTCGGTTGCAAGAAACGCGCGGCCACGAAGCAGCGGTATTCCAAGCGTCCGGAAGTAATCCTCGC
Organism: Bryobacteraceae bacterium; assembly: GCA_050012195.1. GTDB lineage: Bacteria > Acidobacteriota > Terriglobia > Bryobacterales > Bryobacteraceae > Palsa-89. The sequence goes on from JBEKHQ010000593.1 coordinate 906, forward strand.
CGACGATATTGAACTTGCAACTCACTTGACCGGAGCGGGCGGACGCATCAGACGGGGAGTCGCTCCGTTCGATTGTGCGTCCCAGCGAAATCATTCCGAACGGGACGGTCGCGGCCATACTTGCGGATTCCACGCCGGGAATGCGCTTCAGACCATCCAGCAGGTCGCGATAGACCTCGCGGGCGCGCGTTTCCTTGTAACCGGCCAGGCTCGCGTCCACTTCCAGCACGATCCCGTCATCCAGGCGAAATCCCGGTTCCACTTGCGACGCCCGCACGGAACTGTGCAGGAACAGTCCGGCGGCGGTAAGCAGCATCAGTGATAGCGAGAGCTGGCTCATCACCAGAATGTTGCCGCGAGAGAACACGCGTCTCCCCACACCACCGGCGGCATTGTCGCGAGTCTTCAGATCGGAAACCACGTCTTGTTTCGAAAGACTCCAGGCCGGCGCGAACGCGAACACCAGCGTGCTTGCCAGGCATAACGCCGCGGTAGCCGCCAAAACACGGCCGTCGGGCGTCGCGTTGTAGATCAGCTCGAACGGCGCGAGCCTGGTAAGGGAGCGCACCAGCGCCATTGTGCTCCAGTGCGCGACGGCGAGCCCCGCCGCTCCGCCGATCACCGCCAGCAGCAGGCCTTCGGTGAAGAGCTGCCACAAAATCCGGCCGCGCCCTGCGCCCAACGCCAGACGAATCGCGATCTCCTTGCTGCGGGCCGCTCCGCGCGCCAGCATCATGTTGGCGACATTCAGGGACGCGATCAGCAGCACGATTCCGGCCATCGACAGCAGCAGCGCGGAGACCACGGAAACCTGCGTGTCCGTGGTGGGATTGGTGGAGATGCTCAGCCGCGACAGCGGCCGCACGATGAATGTCTGGTCCTTGTTTTCGCCGGGGTAAGCACTTTCCAGGCGCGATGCCACCACGGCGAGTTGCGAATCGGCGGCCTTCTGCGTCATGCCCGGCCGCAGGCGTCCCACCAGGATCAGTGCGTTGTTGTCGCGCGCGGCCAGCGGCCGCCCCGCTCCCTCGAAGTCGTTCATCAGCCATTCGTAAACGCCCATCGGAAAGTACATTTCCGGACTGACCAGCGCGGTAGTCCCCGTAAATCCTTCCGGAGCCACCCCCACCACGGTGAATGCGTGCCCGTTGATCTTGAGGATCTTGCCCAGAATGTCCGCATCGCCGCCGGATTTCTTCCACAACGAGTAGCTCACGATCACCACCGGTTTCACGGCGCCCGGGCGCTCTTCTTCCAGGGTGAAAGCGCGCCCGCGGAATAGCGGGACTCCGAAGGTGCGGAAGTAATTCGAGGAGACGATATCGGCAAACGTTCGCCGAGACGTGTTGCCGTCCTCGAGTCCGACCAACGCCATATTATGCGCCGTGAGGCTGGAGAACACCGTGTTGTTGTCGCGGAGGTCGGCGTAGTTCGCATAAGAGAATGCCCGATAGGCATCCGGCTTCTTTGTATCCCGGCTGTAGCATCCGACGATTTCCTCGGGCTTTTGTATGACCAGCGGCTTGAGGAGGAACGCATTCACCAGGCTGAACATCGCGCTATTGGCGCCGATACCGAGCCCCAGCACCAGAGCCGCCGCGACAGTGAAGCCCGGGCTCCTCAAAAGCATCCGAGTGCCGAACCGCAAGTCCTGAATGAAGGTTGTCATTGGCGCGCCCTTTCCGTGCGTTTCCTTCCCTGTCTTACGTTGGCATCGAAGGAAAGTTCCGTCCAATGACATCCCTTCTCGGAATATTGAGCCCTTCACCGCAGCCGCTTGCGCCATCCCGTGACCATTCGCCCCACTCGCAGGGCGTAATCTTGTCCTGATGAGCGACTCGAAAAGCTTCACTCCCCCAGGCATCGCCGCCGACGCAATGCGAAATTGCAAAAACGAACCCAATCCCGAATTCGCACACCGCCATTTCCCGCCATGCTTGCCGGCTCCTCAGAAGCTACAATGTAGGCGGAGGTCAGACTGGATGATTCTCGAAGCCACCCACCCTGTCGACCAGGAAGTGAATCCTTGGGTTTCCGCGGCCGCGCGGTTCGATGAAGCCGCCGAGTTGCTCGCCGTCGACGAAGGCTTGCGCAAAGTGCTGCGCACGCCGGGGCTGGAGTTGACCGTCAACATCCCCGTGCAACTGGATGACGGCCGGTTGGAGGTCTTCACCGGATATCGCGTGCAGCATTCGGTGGTTCGCGGCCCCGCCAAGGGAGGCATCCGCTACGCTCCCGACGTCACGCTGGACGAAGTCCGCGCTCTGGCCGCTTGGATGACGTGGAAATGCGCGGTGGTGAATATCCCGTTCGGCGGCGGAAAAGGCGGAGTGATCTGCGATCCGGCCGTGCTTTCGGACGGCGAGCTGGAGCGCATCACGCGCCGTTACACGTCCGAGA
>JBEKHQ010000594.1:0-3305 GCA_050012195.1 Bryobacteraceae bacterium
AATCGCCGCTCAATTGGGCTACATTCATCGCCCAGAAATTTCGGTATCGCCGTTGGTTTCCGGACTAACCTCAGCGTACGGGATAAAAGAAACCGACGTACCTAGACTTGACAAAACCCTCGTCCGAATCGAACGCCCACCGCGCCGAACGTCTGACCCGGCGGTGTAAAATGCAGGTAACGAGGACGTTCTATGAGCCCTGCCGTCGAGAAGATACTTGCGGAGATAAGTACCCTTACTAACGCTGAGCAGCGAGAGCTCCGGGGGCTATTAGGCCAAGAACGGACTGCGCCTCTTCGACCGACTGCTCAGTTGGTTAACGAGATCAAAGGGAAGTACTCCTTCGTCGCCACGTCAAGTGAGGCCTTTGCGGCTCGAAAACAAGAGGAAATAGACCTCGAAGACCGGCACAACGGCGATAGACGGTGATTTACATCCTGGACGCAAGCGCGATTATCGCGTACTTGCGAGGAGAGCCAGGGGCGGATGCCGTTTCCGTCATACTTGCCGACCCGGCCCACGAGTGCCTGGCGCACGCTTTGAATCTCTGCGAGGTCTACTACGATTTCTATCGGGCAAACGGTGAGATAGCGGCTCGGGATGCGATCAACGACATATTCGCTCTAGGCGGTTGAAGTCCGCGATGATATTTCGACCGAGTTCTGGCAGGCAGCAGGAGCGCTAAAAGCAACGCACCGACGCATTTCCCTGGCGGACTGCTTCGCGGTAGCTCTCGCCCAGACAGCCGCTGGTACCGTGCTCACTTCCGATCACCATGAGTTCGATTCTCTCGCCGCGCGCGGCGTCTGCGCAATCTCGTTCATTCAGTAGGACGGCCGCAGGCCCCGGCTTCCAGCGGAAGTACCTGCCAGTACCCAGTCGGGATTTTGCCGAGGCGGATTCGGGGGCCTTCTGTTATAATGGTGTTTCAGCTAGGTCAGAGCTGGTAGTGTACAGTCTTAGACGACGGGAGATTCCCTGTGAAACGTGCTGGTGCTGATGACGCACTGCGTTGTTCGTTTTGTCATAAAAGTCAGGACGTAGTCGGGAAGTTAATCTCCTCCCCCAACGATTACCCCCGAGCTTACATCTGTGACGAGTGCATCGCCGTATGCAACTCGATTTTAGAGGACGATCGCCACGATCAACCGTATGGGGCGCCGCACAAGCTTCCCAAACCATTGGAATTAAAAGAGTACCTTGATCAGTACGTGATCGGCCAGGACGGCACCAAAAAGAAGCTCGCGGTCGCGGTCTACAACCACTACAAGCGCATCCAGATGAACAAGCAGCGCGGCGCGGAAGTGGAGCTTTCGAAGTCCAACATCCTGTTGATCGGGCCCACCGGCACTGGCAAAACGTTGCTGGCACAAACTCTCGCGCGGATTCTGGACGTCCCCTTCGCCATCGTCGACGCGACCACCTTGACCGAAGCCGGCTATGTGGGCGAGGACGTCGAAAACATCATTCTCCGCCTGCTGCAGAATTCCGATTGGGATGTGCAACGCTGCCAGCAAGGCATCATCTATATCGACGAAATCGACAAAATAGGCCGTAAGGACGAGAATCCCTCTATCACGCGCGATGTTTCGGGCGAAGGCGTCCAGCAGGCGCTGTTGAAAATCCTGGAGGGCACGGTGGCCAACGTTCCGCCGCAGGGCGGCCGTAAGCATCCTCATCAGGAATTCACTCCCGTGGATACCACCAACATCCTGTTCATCTGCGGCGGCGCTTTCGTCGGCCTGGAGAAGGTGATTTCCAAGCGCGTGGGCACCAAGTCCATGGGTTTTGTCCAGCAGGAAGAACATCGGCCGGAAGGCGCGCCCCCTCGCACGGCATCCAACCGGCGCGACGTTGATTTGCTCGATAACGTGCAGCCTGTCGATCTCATCAAGTTCGGCTTTATTCCGGAATTCATCGGGCGCATGCCGGTGGTGGCGGTCCTGGAAGATCTGAGCAAGGACGCTTTGGTCCAGATCCTGACCAAGCCTAAGAATGCGATCGTCCGGCAGTACCAGAAGCTTTTCGAATTCGAAAATGTTAGACTGAAGTTTAGCGACGACGCGCTCGAGGCCATTGCGGCGCTTGCGATGGAGCGAAAAGTGGGTGCCCGGGGTCTGCGTATGATCCTCGAAGACCTGATGCTCGATCTGATGTACTATCTGCCGTCTTACAAAAAGGTTCGCGAGTTTCTGGTCACCAAGGAAATGGTCATGACGCAGAAGATTAACATGGCCTTGCTCGAAAAAGCCGGCTAAGCTGTCGTCCGAAAGATCCAGGAGCCAGTATCCAGCAAGTCAGAATGTGTACGCTGGTCAGTAGCGGTTCGCCGTCGCATTCTAAATTCTGACTGCCGTATTCTGGATTCTTAAGTCCCATGCTCACCTCCAAAGAAAAATCCGACACAAAACGCCTACCCATGATGCCCATACGGGACGTCGTCATCTTCCCGTATATGATGACCCCCTTTGTGGTGGGCCGGGAATCCAGCGTCAGGGCTCTCGAAGAAGCTCTGGCGGCGGATAAGAAGATCTTCCTTGCTACCCAGCACGATGCTTCCGTCGACGAGCCCCGGCCGGACGAAATCTATAACGTCGGAACCGTCGCCAACATCGTCCAAAGCCTCAAACTGCCGGATGGAAACATCAAGGTGCTGGTGGAAGGCGTGGAGCGCGGTAAAGTCGTCTCGGTCAGCGAGGACGAGGGTTACTTTCGAGCGTCCGTCAAAACCTTCAATTTCAAAGTCGAAACCGGACCGCAGCTCGAAGCCCGAGTGAGCCGGGTTACCGGACTGTTCGAGCAGTACGTCAAGCTGAGCCAAAACCTCAACTACGAAACCATGATCGCCGCCATCCGCGTGGATGAGCCCGGCAAGCTGGCCGACACCGTGGGCGCCAACCTCCAGCTCACCATCGAGGAGAAGCAGGAACTGCTCGAGATCTTCGATCCGGTGGACCGGCTTACGCGCGTCGCCGAAATGCTCGACATCGAAATCGAAAAGCTCAATGTGGATCGCACCATCCAGGGCCGCGTGAAGCGCCAGATGGAAAAGGCGCAGAAAGAGTATTACCTCAACGAGAAGATCAAGGCCATCCAGAAGGAACTCGGGCGCGGCGAAAAGAGCGAGTTCGACGAGCTGAAGCGCAAGATCGAAACCGCGGGCATGACCAAGGACGCCCACGAAAAGGCCATCTCGGAATTGAAGCGGCTGGAGAACATGCCGCCCATGTCGGCCGAGTCCACCGTCTCGCGCAACTATCTCGACTGGCTGCTGGCGGTGCCGTGGAAGAAGAAATCCAAGGAAA
>JBEKHQ010000595.1:0-3303 GCA_050012195.1 Bryobacteraceae bacterium
TCTTTTTCGATTTCGCCGAATAGTCCGCGGATGGATTTGCGGACGGTGCCGGTACGCTCGGAGCATCCGCAGGGAACGATGGGCGCGCCCGACGATTCGGCGAATCGGCGCGTGATCTCCTCGGTAACGAACACCAGCGGACGAATCAGGCGAAATTCCTTGTCGCGCGAGTGCGTGATGGCCGGCAACGCGCTCACGCGGCCGGTGAACATGGCGTTGCGCAGAAACGATTCGCAAAAATCGTCGGCGGTGTGTCCAAACGCGATGACGTTGGCGCCCAGCCCGCGCGCGATTTCGTACACCGCGCGCCGCCGGTATCGGCTGCACAGGTCGCATCCATGCTGGGGCTGCTCGCGGAGCAATCTCAGCGACGGACGATCGGTGTGATAGGTCCAGGCGACGCCGCGCTGTTTCAGGTAATCGCCGAGCGGCTCGATCGGCCGCAGAAACTTACCCTGCTCCACGGTGAAAGCGCATACGGTGAACGATACCGGAGCTCGCTTCTCGAGCAAAAGCAGCGCTTCGAGCAACGTGAGCGAGTCCTTGCCTCCGGATAACGCGACTGCCACGCGATCGCCCTCGCGGATCATCTTGAAGCGGCTGACAGCTTCGCCGACCTTGCGCAATAGGATCTTTTCGAGTTCCATGAGAGCCGCGGCGCTAGTTGTCCGCCACCATCTTCCAGCGGCCGGTCTCGAGTTCGAGATTGAAATTCTCGCCCAAGTACACCCGGCGCACTTCGGCGTCGGAACCCAGCGCCTCGGGCGTACCGGCACGGAAGATTTTTCCGTTGTTGATGATGTAGGCGCGGTCCGTCACGGCCAGCGTTTCGCGAACGTTGTGATCGGTGACGAGAATCCCGATGCCCGAATTCTTCAGGTCGAAGATGATTCGTTGCAACTCCAGTACCTGGATCGGATCGATGCCCGAGAACGGTTCGTCCAGCAGCAAAAAGCTCGGCTCGATCACCAGCGATCGGGCGATTTCGACGCGCCTCCGCTCGCCGCCGGAGAGCGCGTAGCCCTTGTTGTGCCGCACGGTCTCGAGGCCCAGCTGTTCGATCAAGCGATTCATGCGCTCGCGCCGTTCCCGGCGGCTCATGCGCAGCGTTTGCAGAATCGCCATGAGATTGTCTTCCACGCTCAGCTTCCGAAATACCGAAGCTTCCTGCGGAAGATAGCTGATGCCGCGCCGGGCGCGCTGGTACATCGGCATGTTGGTGATGTCTTCGGATTCGTCGCCGTTCTTGACCAACACTCGTCCGGAATCGGGGTTGATGAGACCGACGATGATGTAAAACGACGTGGTCTTGCCCGCGCCGTTCGGTCCCAGCAATCCGACCACTTCGCCCTGCTCAACCCATAGCGAAACATTGTCGACAACCTTGCGGCCGCGATAGCTCTTCGAGATTTCGGCGGTTTGAAGCGTTCGCATCAATGCGCGTCTTTTTTGTGGTGCAACAAACTCTTGGCGGGCACGCCATTCACCAGCAGCCGATCATCCCTGGAAAACCAGGTCAATTTTATACCTTGCGTGTCGCCCCGCACGCTGTCGTTAAAATGCGGCTGCCCACCTTCCAGGATAACCTTGTCGTCGTCCACGTAGTATTCGACGTGTTCGGACTTGCCGTCGCGCGTGCGCCCTCCGGAGTGTTGCCGGATCTCCACTTGCCCGTCGGCGATGGCGTGATCGAGCGAAGAATCGTCGCTGTTGTTGCGGAGGTAGGCCACAATCTCCTTGGCCGTTACCTTCATATCTTGGCGCGACAGCTCAACGCCCTCTTTGTAGCGAGCGATCCGGTCGTCGTCGTTATATTCGAGCAAGGGCGCCTTCACTACGGTAAACACGCGCGCGGTCGCGTCGGCCGCCGATTTCTTGGGCGGATTGGGCGCGGTTTTCCCGCCGTCCTTGTCTTTGGAATCGTTCTGGCCTTTGTCCACCAACTGGCTCACCACATGTCCCTGCGCTTTCAGGATGTCGTTGTCGCGATCGATGTCTACTACATCGGCTTCCAGACGGTTCGCGCCTTGCCACAGCACGGCGTTGCCCTCATACCGGATCTGCAGGTTGTTGTCGGTGGAAATCATCTTCTTCGCGCGCGCATGCAGCGGCTCGTCTTCCGAGAGCATTCCTTCGCCGTTCGAATCATCCTTCTTTTTGTCCGGCATGCGAGTGGAACTGACGTTGCCTTCGGCGCTGAAGTCGCCGGATTTCTGATTCATCACGATCTTGTCGGCGTTCGCCGAACCGGTGGCGTCCCAAATACGCGCCCCGGTGGTGAGATCGATCACGTTGTTGGGTTGATCCAGAACAGCGCGGTCGGCTTTGGCTCGCCGATCACCCTCCTCGTAGCGGAAATCGCCCCATTGCTCGAGTTTGGCGATCTGAGTGGAGTTGGGCTGGAAGGTGGCCACCAGGTTTTTGCTCCAGGTCAGCTCCGGCGCGGGCGTCTCCTTCATGTCGGCCAGTTTGGGCTTTTCCGTCCGGGTGGTGACAGCGTTGGATCGGACCGATTGAATTTGGTTCTTCTCGGCGTAGGCCATGGAGATGCGCTCGCCGTTCATCCAGCGGTGCGGTTGATCGGGTCGATTGGGAACGAACTCGATCGCACCCGGCGTATCCGTTTCCACCGACTCCAAATCGCGCCCTCCCGCCCGCATCTTGGTGCGGATGATCTCGCTTTTCAGAATGCGAGTGTCCGAAGGGTCCACGCCCGGCTTGATGACGGGCTTGTTTTCCATGACGCTGTGGCCTTCGGCCAGTGTATTCGTGAGAAGACTGTCGCTTCCGGATGTGTCGAAATCCATCACCACGCGATCGGCCGTGAGAGTTGTCGCGGTTGTTTCCGCGGTGGAAACTAGGCGCGCCTGATCGACGGCAGTGATTTTCTGAACTTGATTATTGTCGTTGAAATCGATGCTGAGCTGATTGGCGCTATATTCCAGATTTCGATCCGGGCGCTGATCCGTGCCATGCGCCTGGATAGTCTCAACCAGCTTCAGCTTCTGGTCCGACAGAGTGACGATAGCCGGGCCGGCAGTGAGCGTCATGGTGTCGCGAGTCAGCTTGGACCATGGCGAGAGATAGACCTTGGCTTCGTGCTCTTTGTAGGCTAACTGCGCGGTCTCGATTTTCATGGGCACAGTCCCGGGATCGAGGCCGCGCCAATTCAAGCTCACCTGGTCGTGCAAGTTCAGCTCGCGGGTGTTCGGATCATAGTCCGCCCCCACCGCCGTGCCGTCGCCCCGGTCGAACTTGAAGGCCACCGGCCGATCCGTGTAGGCTTTGCTGGTCTTGACTTCG
>JBEKHQ010000596.1:0-3297 GCA_050012195.1 Bryobacteraceae bacterium
CGGCGTTTGTTGCCGTGACTCGTATCTGGCCGCCCCCTGGCATCGCTTCCAGAGCGTTCGCGATTAAGTTGATAAACACGCGTTCGATGCGAGCGCGCGCCATCGTCATTTCTAAACCGGCGGGGACGTCCAGAAAAATTTCGACATCCTGACGGGCGGCGGCGGCCGCTAGTTCATCGCTGACAGAAATAAGAATCTCGCGCAGGTAGCAGTCTTCCTCGGCGCCAGTTTTGCCTTGGCTCACGCCAGCCAGGTCGGCTAGCAGCCGCCGCATTCGACCGGCGGCCGCGCGGATATTGTGTCCCAGCCGCTGAGCATGGTCCGGAGTAAGATGCAGGTCGGCCAACATCTCGGCGCCGGCGCAAATCGCCGCCAGCGGGTTCCGAAGATCGTGAATGATGGACGTGGATAATAAGTCGTCCGCAACTCTCGTGCTGTGTTGCTTCGAACCTTCCGCCCGGCTGAGCATCGCAAGGTCTCCTCTCGGTGAATCTACTTTGGCGTCGGCGGGCGCAGGCGTTTCTTTTCCGCTCTGCTCCATTCGTAGATTTGCCGGCGCTCCTCGGGCGCGAGAACCGCTTCGCGATGGAGCCACGTATAACGCGGGAGCGGCATCCGGCCGGTGCGCACGTTAGCGCCGATCTCGGCGAGGAAATCCTCCTGCTGATCCGGACGGTAAGAATCCCAATGGGAGAAGTTGACGTGACGGCGAGCGTCGGCCACATCCTTTCCAATCATCCAGGACGCGGGCGGAATGCGGCTGTACCATGGCCATTGCGTATTCTCCGAATGGCAGTTCTGGCAGGCTCGCTCAAACAGGGCCAGCGTCGGCGCATCGATCTGAGCCCCGTGGAACAGTGGCTTCGGAAGAGCCGGCGGCGGCGCTGGATGAAGCGCCAGACTCGTGACGGCGGCCGCAAAAAGGGCTGCGGCAAAGAGCGCCGCAGTCTTGATAATTCTCCGCATCTATTTACTCGCCTCCTTCAGATACGCGATAATCGCCGCACGTTCAGTCGGGCTGTCGAGGCGGAACGACATGTCGTTGTCGGGAATCAGCGCTTCGGGGTCGGTCAGCCATTTGTCGAGCAAGGCTTCGCTCCAGACCACCCCTGATTTTTTCAATACGTCGGAATACGGAAACGCGGCGACGGTTCCAGCCTTGCGTCCGACCACTCCGGCCAGCCGCGGGCCAACCTTTTCATGGTCGAGCGCGTGACAACCGGTGCAGCGTTTTTCGAAGGCCGAGCGCCCCTCGGCGGCGGCGCCCTTTTCATTGCCGGCGGCCAGCGCCGCCAGCAGCGCCACACCGGTTGTCAGAACGAGAGACGGCATGATTCTTGGTTGTGAACTCATGGGCGTCCTATCAGGCCAGGGGCGTGTCGACGATCGCGAGATGATGGTTGCCGGCGGTGAAGTTCACACTCGTGACGCCGAGTACCTGCCGAAGTTTGTCGGCCGGGACAACCATCGGGCCAGCCGAGGGAGCGCTGCCGGGCGCCGGTTGCGGGAACGCCGTGGACATCGCGGTATGGAAAGTGACGTTGCCTTCCACCTTTTGCATCACTTGGTGAATGTGCCCGTTCAGCACCGTGACGGAGCCGAAGCGCTTGAGGATCGATAGAGCCTGCGCACTGTCCTTGGTGCCCCAGCCCCATTCGGGATAAACGGACCACAACGGAATGTGCGCGAAGACGACGATCGGAGTGCTGGCGCCGAGGGAGGCGACGTCTTTGCCGAGCCAATCCAACTGCTCCGCGCCGATCGCGCCCAGGCCTTCCAATTGGACCGAATTATTGAGGCCGACGAAGTGCACTCCCTGGTGGTCGAAGCTCTGCCAGGCCTTGCCGCCCGTCGATTTGCCGAAGCGCTCGAGAAACAGTCTGCCGTCGTCGCCGGTGACGTCGTGTTCGCCGGGGACGTAAAACACTTCCTTTTGACGAAGGCCCCGCAGGATTTGGTCCAGCGTGTCAAATTCGGCGGCCTTCGCAAGGTGAGTGAGGTCTCCGGTGTGGAGAATCAAATCTGGCTGGTGAACGGCGGCGTTAACTTGGTCGACGGCCACTTGCAAGGTGGCGTTGACGTCGGTGTTGGCCGGCCTGTTGAAGCCGATGTGGCTGTCGCTGATCTGCACGAAAGTAAAGTCTGCGGCCTTACTCTTGTCTTTTGGAGCGCCGAGCAGTTGAGAACTAGGCACCCCTCCGGTGAAAGACCACACTACGGCGGCGCCGGCCCACTGCATGCACTTCAAAAAGCCTCGGCGATCCACGTTGTCATTAAGTTTTAGATCCATTTCGTATCCTTGGTATTCAGGTTTGGTTGCGAGAATTCGAGTACGAGTTTGCTCGAAGAGGCGCTCCGGATCAATGCCAGCGGGGTGAAGTCTAAAGGAAGCCTAGGTGACACCGCAAACAATTGATTCATTTGCGGTTGCCAGCGCCGGCGACATGAACGGTGATAGACTTACTCGGTGGTTCCATCCCCGCGTCTGATCCGATTCGGGGCCTTCGAGTTGGATTTGCGGTCCGGCGAGCTCCAGAAGCAGGGCCGAAAAATCCGGCTGGAGGGGCAGCCGGTCCAGGTTTTAGTCTGTCTCCTCGAAAACCCCGGCGAATTGGTTACTCGAGAGGAGCTTCACCGGAAACTCTGGCCCGCGGACACCTTCGTCAACTTTGAACACGGTCTCAATGCGGCCGTCAAACGGCTCCGTCAGGCTCTGAACGACTCCGCCGACAATCCTCGATTTGTCGAGACGCTGCCGCGGCGCGGATACCGGTTCATCGCTCCTGTCCAGGCTGTCCCCGAGACCGAAAATGGAACCCTGGATCCGCCTAAGCTTCCCGATAGGGCCGTCGGAGAGGTACGGCGCCGTTGGCCGCGTGCCTGGATATGGTCCGGCGCGGCGCTACTGGTAGCGTTCGCGCTGGCGGCGTTCTGGCTGATCCGCTGGCTGAGTCCACCGGCGCCCCTCATTCGGTCCCTCGCCGTGCTTCCGCTCGAAAACCTGTCGGGCGACGCGTCGCAGGATTATTTCTCCGATGGCATGACCGACGAACTGACCACGGAATTGGCGCAGATCAGCGAACTGCGCGTAATCTCACGCACCTCGGCGATGACGTACAAGGGCTCGCACGAGTCCCTGCCTCAAATCGCGAGGGATCTGAACGTGGACGCCGTGGTGGAAGGGGCCGTGCTCCGCGCCGGCAATCAGGTTCGCATCACCGCGCAGTTGATTCTGGCTGCTGCCGACAAGCACCTATGGGCCGAAAGTTATGAGGGCGATTTGCGAGACGCTCTCAT
>JBEKHQ010000597.1:0-3290 GCA_050012195.1 Bryobacteraceae bacterium
TAAGACTCGCTTTATATGCCGCCGCGAGACTGCTCTGATTGATCAGCAGATAATGTAGCGCCTCGTCGGGATTGAGGTATGTGTCCCGCGCGGCCAGCCAGCGCAGCGCGAACGCCGCGATGAGCGACACTGCCACGATTAAGCCTATACTTGAAGATACTCGTCGCTCGATTCTGCCCGTATATGAGAGTGGTACAGTGTTGACGCTGCTCACGCCGGTGTCTCTATGATGCCAAATGACAAGAATATAGCGATGTTTAGGAAACCGGCTTCCCACGAAATGATACCGGCAACGCTTCCCCCCGGCCGGAGTCTAACGCGGGAGTCGTTGGACCCTTGGCCGATGAAGAACCTCTATAGCCATCTGCTGGCCGTAGTCGCCTTATCAACGTTGCTGTTGGGTTATGGAATCCAACGCGCAAGCGTCGGCACGGCTTATTCCGATCCGGTCGCCAAGATCCGCGCGCAGGATGAAGCGGTATACGCAAATATGTCGCTGCGCGTTGCGACCACGGGAGGGTGGCTCACGCCCAGAGTGCTGGGACGGTACCTGTTCTCGAAACCGCCGCTTTTGACATGGCTGGCCGCGCTCTCGCTAAAGACGCTGGGGACTTCGCTCTTCGCTCTTCGGCTGCCAGATCTCGCGGCCGCGGTATTGTGTACTACGATCCTATTCTGGTTGGCGTCGCTGGCCCGATCATTGATCGCCGGTTGGGCGGCAGTAGCGCTCTTGCTTTCGAATTCTCTGTGGCACATCTTCGCCCGCCTCTGCTATACCGACATGCTGCTGGTTGCCGGCATGGCTGGCGCGCTCGCGATCGTGTATCGCGATCCGCTCCTCGCACGCCGCCAATCGCTGTTCGGTTTCGCCTTATGTTGCGCCGCCGGCGTGATGGTGAAAAATGCCGCAGGCTTGCTTCCGGTTTGCGTTCTTGTGCTGTATTTGGCTTTGGTGGATCGCACCCGGCGTCCTAGCGCCGGTCGCATCGCGCTGGCCGTTGCGATATGCGCCGCGTTGGTGGCTCCCTGGCATGTTTATCAATTCCTGGTTCACCGCCAATGGTTCTGGGCAGACTACGTTCAGATGCAGTTGCTAGGTTTCGGATTCGATCCGCCCGCGCAGACATCCGCCGAGAGCCAAATCGGATTTTACGCAAAGCGGTTGATGCTTGCCGATCCGGCTTTATGCATCCTGCTCGCCGCGGCGGTGCCCTTTCTCGTGCGCGACCTGCGCCGCCGGACTGAAACCATGCCGGCGCTGGTGTTCGCTTGGCTGGCCGTCACGGCCGGCGCACTGCTCGTGTTCCGCTACCGCAATCTGCCCTACGCGCTGTACGTGATCCCGCCCGCCTGTCTCGCTGCCAGCGTCTACGGTCCGATGTTTTCGCCGCGCTGGGCCAAAGTCAGCCTGGCGGCGCTGTGCCTCATCGTCGGATTAAAGTTCTACCAGCAGCGGCAACCCTGGGGGATCTCCTGGGGATCGTCCCAGCCGCTTCCCGCGGTTGCGACATTGCGTTCCTATTATGATTTAGCGCGCCCCAACGAATTGATTTTGGTGGATTCCGACGACGACTTCTATGCCATGGCCTTGCCGCTGCCGCGCATTCGCTTCTACTTCCTGGATCCACGGAACCTTGCCACTAAGTACAGCCCGCATTACGCCACGCTTGGAATTACGCTGACTGCCGACGAGTTCGATGATTTAGGCCAATTGGAGCCGGAATACGAAGCACGGCTGAGAGAGTGGGGCCTGAATTCCAACGAACCCATCGGTACGGCCATCGTCGGACTATCTTGGGACGCTCTGCCTCGGCTTGTGAGAGCGCATCGGGATGCCGACTATTACGTCAGCGATCGAGACTGGCGGCTGTTGGAACGCGAGACGCAGATCGACCGGACACACATCGCCATGAAGGCAGCTAACGATCGGGAATTGCTTTTGGCTCGTTACCCACCCGGCTCAAACACCCATTTCCAACCCTTGCCCAAGACTTGGTAAGCGAAGTTTGTTTACTTGATCGGGATCCAGCTGCTATTGCCGAACACCATCTTGCCGTTCACCATGACCGAAATCGCAAAAGGTTGCGCGGGTCCGGAAGGCGCGTCCGGGGGAACTTTGAAACCCACTTCCTCGACGCCGATTAAACCGGGAGCGGAGCGAGCGAACAACACCTCGACGCCGGCGTTATGGATTCCGACCACCACCGGATACGCAACCGGGTTGGGCGGAGATGGCCCGGGCTGGTTGGTGCCGAGGGTGGGATTCAGCGGACCCAAGCCGGTGGTCAGACAGCGGAGGGAGTCGCCTCGGCGTGCGGGATGTTCCAGATCCACCAGACTGCCGTCGGGCCGCAGAATGATCGCCTGGCGGGTGGAGTCCGACTTGGTCACCTCGAAAATTCCGGGCGTTACTGGAAGGACGAGCGCTTCGGCCGCCACTGTCATCCGTCCGGCCCGCAGCGTTACAGCGGCGGGTCCGATAGCGGTACTGAAGGGAACTTGCACCGTCACCGCTTCCTGACCCTTGAGATTGGAAATCGACAGGATGGGCGCGTAGACATTGTTGAATTGCACCGAAAGATCGCCAACGCGGAGAGGCGCCGGGGAGATCGGGCGGTCAGGACGCTTGCCTCGAACCGGCTCGAAGAGATCGCCGACCCTTTCGCCGGACGCCGCCAGTCGAACTGGTATCCCCTGCAAGAACGAGTCGGATTCGCCGCCCGTTCCGGCGCCGAAATTTCCCCCCAAAATCACGGCAATGCCGCCGGGACTGACTCCCTGGCGACGATCATCGCGCCATCCGGCGCCGTTCATGATCGCGGTCACGTAGGGTTTCGGAACCGCGGGAATAAGCTTGAACGGCCGGTCGTCCGGGTTGAAATACCAAACCTCTCGATTGTTGAAATAATCGATTAGTTCCCGATCGCTCGCCGGGTCGGTGCGATGCGCCCAGACGATCGGCGATCGATCGATATTCGCGTCGTTGTAGACGATGGGCAAGTGGAGAGAATGGTCGGCGTTGTATCGGACCAGGACCAGATGAAAGCCCCCTAGCTTCCGCAATTGCGTGATTACAAAGTTTCGGGGAGTTTGCCCGCGCACGATCGCTCCGGGCAGCAAGATGGCGCCGGTGGCCGTCACCATGCCGGCCCCGAAAGTGGCTAGAACGATAAGTCGCGAAGTCAACATGCCGGCCGGGCGAAGGCGGAACCGGATAGTCCGCAAGTAACGCAACCCTTCGACCACCAGCAGCAGCAGCGCGGGATAAGCGGGAGCGACGTAATGGGGGA
>JBEKHQ010000598.1:0-3270 GCA_050012195.1 Bryobacteraceae bacterium
GCCAACATTCAGACTATCGGCGACCTGGTGCAGCGCACCGAAGCCGAAATGCTGCGCACCAAGAATTTCGGCCGCAAATCGCTCAACGAGATCAAGGAGATTCTCGGCAATCTCGGGCTCGGCTTCGGAATGAAGTTCGACGCCCAGGGGCGCTTGGTCGCTCCTCCGCCCACGCTCCATTACGGCGGCGCGCCGGAGACGGACGAGACCTCCGAACTGGACGAGGCGCCGGAGTAGGCCATGCGGCACCGCAAAGACGGATACAAGTTAAAGCGCAATGTGGCCGCGCGCAATTCGCTGTTGCGCGGCCTGGTGACCAGCGTAATCGAAAACGATTTCGCGATTACCACGGTTCCCAAGGCCAAGGCAATTCGCCCGCTGGTCGACAAGATGATCACTCTCGCCAAGGAAGACACTCTGCATTCTCGCCGCCAGGCGGCCGCCTTCCTGCGGACTCCTGCTTCGGTGAAGAAGCTGTTCGATAAGCTAGGAACCAAGTTCGGACAGCGCAATGGAGGCTACACGCGCATCGTACGCCTCGGCTGGCGCAAGGGCGACGGCGCGGAACTCGCCAAGATCGAGTTGATGGGCACCGAACTGGTGAAGCGCGCCGCCGAACGCGCCAAGCGCCGCGAGGAACGCCTCAAGGCCATCAAGGAAGGCCGCGAGGGCGACGAGGGCGAGGAATCACCAGAATCGTAATCCCGGCCGCCGTCAAGCTGATCAGGAATCCAGCCGCGGCGTCCGCCGCATAGTGGTATCGCCCGTAGACCGTCGCCACCGAAACGCTCGCTGCGTACGCCAACATTCCCCAGGCGAGCCGCCTTTTCGTCGGCAGAAATAAAAAAAACGCCCAGGCCGCTGAAAACGCCGACGACACGTGCGCGCTCGGAAACGCAGCGGCGTCGTCAGGTTGGGCATGTCGCTTCCCCCGAATACGATGCGCGCCGGATCGCTCGGAAAATAAGGGAACAGCGCGTACGCCGGCAGCGTCCCCAGCAAATACAGGAAAATCGCGTTATTCACCAGCTCGCGCCGGTGCTCGATGTAAAGAATCGCCACCAGGGAGGGTCCCACCGCGTACACCAGCGCATAGCAAAGCTCCAGATAAAATGGAAACGCCGCGCCCGCGGATTCGATCGCGCGCTCGAATCCCGCTCCGTAAAGAATGCTCCGGTCCCATTCCACCCAGCGCAGTTCGAGCTGGAAACTGTGCGCGAGCGGCGAGAACCAGTCCATTTCCCGATACGCGACCAGCGCCAGAGCCCCCGCCAGCCAATCTCGCGCCATGCTGAAAAGCTTCCGATACTCGTTCGCCTCACCCGTAACTCATCGCCGCCAGGAGCGCCGCAATCAATAGGGCCACCTTGGCTGGCCGCCACCGCATGTGCGATTGCAACGGGAACTGCGGGGCGATCGCGGCCACGTACGCGAAGTACGCGATCAGCAGCCACTCGGAGGAACGCAGTGAGCCGAACTGTCTCACTCACGACCTCACGCCCGGCCCAGCCGGATCAATTGCTCGGCGTGTTTCAGCGCTTCCGGCGTTACGCGTTGGCCCGATAACATGCGTCCGATCTCGCGGGTGCGCTCTTCCCCCGTCAGCTCCTCGATCTCGGCCACCGTTCTTCCCTTCACTTCGCGCTTCTCCACGAAATAGTGATGGTCGGCGAACCCGGCCACTTGCGCCAGGTGCGTAACGCACAGCACTTGGCTCGATCCGGACAGCTTCTTCAGCCGGCGTCCCACCGCTTCCGCCACTCCACCGCCGATCCCGCTGTCGATCTCGTCAAACACCAGCGTGCGCTCGACGGCGGTTTTTCCGCGAGCTCCGGCCGAGGTCTTCAATGCCAGCGCGATGCGGGACAACTCGCCGCCCGATGCCACCTTATCGAGCGAGCGCGGCTCTTCGCCGACATTCGCGGAAATCAGAAACTCCACCCTATCGGCGCCCTGTTCCGACCAAGTGGCCGGCTGAATCTCGATCCGGAAAACCGCATTCCCGAGCGCGAGGGAATCCAGCTCTGTCTCCACTTTCCGCGCCAGCTTCTCGGCGGCCGCTTGCCGAAGCTTGGTCAAAGCCGCCGCTCCGTCTCGATAGGCGTCGCTGGCTTGCGCCGCTTCCCGTTCCAGTTGCGCCTTCCGTTCGCCCGCCGTTTCCACCGCATCGAGTTGCTCCCGGACGCGATCGAGAAACGCCAGGACCTCGTCGAGCGTGTTGCCGTACTTGCGTTTCAACTTATCGATCAGCGCCAACCGCGATTCCACGTCTTCCAGCCGGTTGGGATCGGCTTCCAAGCGGTCCAGATAATGGCGAACGCTGTCGGAAGCTTCATCCACGCCGATCATCGCGGAGCGAATCGTTTCCGCCGCCGGTTGCAAGCTGCCATCGATCCGGCAAAGCTCCTCCAGTTTCTTCAGCGCGATTCGTATCTGCGTCGCGACGCTATCCGGCGAATCGTATAACGCCAGGTAGGCGCCGTTGGCGTGCTCTTGCAATTTCCCGACGTTCTTCAGCACCAGCCGCTCGTTTTCGAGCTGCGCGTCTTCGCCCGGCTGCAAGCCCGCCGCTTCGATTTCCTTGCGCTGGAACGCCCACATATCGGCCAGCCGCAGCTTCTCCTGCTCGGATCGATTCAGTTCCTCCAGTTCGCTTTGCGCTTTTTTCCATTGCGCAAACAATCCCGACACCAGCCGGCGCTTCTCCTCCAATCCAGCCGACTCATCCAGCAACTCCAACTGCGCCGCCGGCGAAAAGAGCTGCTGCTGCTCGTGCTGCCCGTGAATGTCTCCCAGAAACGGCGCCAGGCCGCGCAGCCAAGCCACCGTCACCGGCCGGTTCCCGGCGAACGCGCGCGATTTGCCTTCCGCCGATACCTCCCGCTCGATCAACAATTCCCCATCCTCCACCGGGATGCCGGCTTCCTCCAGAAGCGCCCGCGAGGCCGGGTCCTGGGGAGCTTCGAAAATCGCCGATACGCGCGCCCGCATTGTATCCGACCGAACCATGTCGGCCGAAGCCCGGCCTCCCAAAACCAACCCCAGCGCATCCACTACGATCGACTTTCCGCTGCCCGTCTCTCCCGTCAACAGGTTGAGTCCTTTGTGGAACTTGACGCGAACCCGTTCCACCACGGCGTAGTTCTCCACCATCAGTTCCAGCAACACTCGATGAAATTATACGAGGTTTTGATCCGTCTAATTCAGCGCAAGGAGTGTGTTTTCGCCCGGTTTGAGGCATACTGTAAAACAGAACGGAACGATTCTGTT
>JBEKHQ010000599.1:0-3269 GCA_050012195.1 Bryobacteraceae bacterium
GATGTGTTCGGGCACCGCGAGCTTTCCGATATCGTGCAGCAGCGCGGCGGCGCGCAGAGCCTCGAGCTCTCCGGTCTGCAAACCCAATTCGCGGCCAACCTCGATCGCATAGATCTGCACTCGCTGCAAATGGTCGCTGGTGGTGTGGTCTTTGGCCTCGATGGCGAGCGCCAGGGCTTCGATGGTCCTCAAGTGCAAGGAAGCCATTTCCTCGGCATGTTTCTTTTCATCTTCCATCCGGCCCATGTACAGGTAGTAGGAACGGTAGATGAAATACACGACGGGAATGGCCAGCAGCGCGGTCTGCCATCCCAGGTAGCGATTGATCGCGCTGGTTGCGCCCACCACAACGGCTCCCAGCAGGTAATACGGGAACGACCAGAACGAGCACTCGCGCCATACCTGGCGCAACGGTTTGTTCTCGGTGAGCGAGATGACCAGCGCCACCGGGAACATATTCATCGCGAAGAATACCGTGGCCGCCACAAGCAGCTTCAAGGCCGCGTCCAAATGTCCCCATTTGAGGAGCGCCGAATGATAGGTGGCGCTCGTGGCCGCGATAGCAATTGCCATGCTACAGACGTTGAACAACGCTTGATGCCAGCGCGGACGCTGCCGGTAGTGCCAATAACACTGGATCAGCGTGGCCCCGCATCCTATCGCCAGCGCCTCGGCCGGCCGTAATTCCACGATTCCGAAAAGAATGAAGACGAACAGCACCGACAGGGAACCGGTGAGGGACGGCAGAGCGACCTTCAAACGCGACGCCAGGATGGCGAGCAGGAAGTAGCAGGTGAAGCGAACCAGGTTATCCGAGTGCCATTGGCTGAGTTGCCAGGCCGCTACCAGTGCGCCGACAGCCACGACGGAAGAGACGTAGATCTTTGCGACGGTTGACATTATTTTCTGTAAGCCGAGCTGGCGATGGTGCAGGTTCGCGGCCAATGCCTGCCATCCCTATCCGGTTGATTAATCGACAGTCGCCGCAAGGAGCGATAGGACAAACCGGACAAAATGTCATCACCGCCGGGACGCTTTGGCTCGCTTGCCGAACCTTAGTACTATGCAAAGTTCCAGAGAAACCGCCGAAAAGCGATATAGCCGACAATGAGCGCGCCGCTTACAACTTATCTAGGCATGCAAGCGATCGTGTCGAGTCCGGCGATGCGCAGCCTGCTCGAACTGGTGGAGCGCATTTCCCAGACCAACGCGGCTGTTTTGATTACAGGCGAGAGCGGGTCGGGCAAGGAGCTCATCGCGCGCGCCGTGCATCATTATTCGTTGCGGTGCACCAAGCCGTGGGTGGACGTCAGTTGCGCGGCGCTGCCCGAACATCTGGTGGAGAGCGAGCTGTTCGGATACGAAAGAGGCGCGTTCAGCGGAGCCGACAGCCCCAAACAAGG
Source organism: Bryobacteraceae bacterium (assembly GCA_050012195.1). Lineage (GTDB taxonomy): Bacteria > Acidobacteriota > Terriglobia > Bryobacterales > Bryobacteraceae > Palsa-89. The sequence continues at coordinate 1,404 of JBEKHQ010000599.1, forward strand.
TTTGTTCGAACTGGCCAATCACGGCACGCTGTTTCTGGACGAAGTGGGCGAACTGGAAACGCGCATGCAGGTGAAACTGCTGCGGGTCTTGGACGGAGTGGCCTACTATCGGCTGGGCGGTGTCCGCAAGGTGAGCGTGGACGTTCGGATTGTCGCGGCGACCAATCAGGACCTGGAAGAAATGGTGGAGGTCGGAAAGTTCCGAGGCGACTTGTACCACAGGTTGGGGCAGATCTGTCTGCACGTGCCTCCGCTCAGGGAAAGGCAAGAGGATATCATTCCGCTGGCCGAACATTTCCTGAAGCAGTCCAATCCGCGCGCCGCGTTCTCGGAAGGGGCCTTGAGGATTCTCGAATCCCACAGCTGGCCAGGCAATGTGCGCGAGCTGCGAAACGTAGTGACGAAGGCGGCGGTGCTCGCCCGCGAAACCGAGATTCGGATGGACGATCTGGTGCTGACTCAGTCCAAGGCCCGCCGGGAGGCTACGCCCATCGCAACCCCGGGGACCGCCGCGAATCTGGACGGCATGGAGAAGACCACGATACTGCGGGTGCTGGAGCAAACCAACGGTCATCAGCAAAGGGCCGCGGATCTGCTGGGCATCTCGCGCCGAACGCTAAGCCGCAAACTGAAATTGTACGGAAGGGAGGCAGTGCGGCCGTCCTTCGTTTCCTAGCGAGCGGGCCGCTTCACTAATCATGTCCTCTCCCGCAGATCGACGCACCGAGCGCCGCCACCATGGCAGCGGCCAACTCAAATTGTTCTTCGACGATCCGTCTCGCCAGGAAATCGTCGGCCGCCTGCTGGACTACAGCAAGAGCGGTTTCCGAGCGGTGCACGCCTACGCCGCTTTGCACAGCGGCCAAGTGGTCCAGTTTCAGCACTCCGTCGCCGTCGGAAAGGCGCGCGTGATGTGGAATCGAATCGCCGACGATTGCGTTGAAACCGGATTCCTGGTAATCACATAATTTCCACTCTGTAACCGGGATATTTCCTAAAAAAGTCGGACGAGGGCCATGCAATTGCTCGTGTTCCTCCGAAATGCGGCAACGGATTGATTCCCGGCGGCTGTGCGGTCGCGATGGGGTGCTTGCACGTCTCGGCAGGTGTGGCTTTCTGATACGCCTCGGTCTGTGCGTTCCGTTTCTGGCACTGGGGGCAGCCAACGTTCCGCTCACGCTTCAAATCTCGAACGAGTTGGCTCCGCCGGGTGGCACGGTCCAATTCAAGGTCTCGGCAAGCGTCCCCGCGTTGATCGCGGCCGGCAATCTTTCCATGGACTTTGACGCCTCCATCTTCGGCCCGGTTGCCCAACTCGCGGTCTTCAGCGCTACCGGCGATCAGATCGGATACGCCAACGTGAATGCCGAGCATCTCGACGTGCACTTTTCTTCGCCATCCGCTGGAATCGGTCAGTTGCCCTCCCTGCCCGTGTTCACGGTGTCGATCCCGGTGCTCGCGAGCGCGTCTATCGGCGCCACGGCTTCCATCACAGCCACATCGCTAACCGGCTGGACACATCCGCTCGGTAATCCTTATACAGTATCGGCAACGCCTGGGACATTCACCGTGGGCGGCACTCTGTCGGTGCAATCCGTGACACCCGGCGGCGGGTTGCTTCCTGCCAGAACCGTGCTCCAGCTGAGCGGCACCGGCTTCGACGCCGGAACCAGCGTCGCCATCGACGGCGTTAGTCTATCCGCGGTCGATTTCTTCAACGCCGAACAGATCAATCTTACGCTGGGGGGCGCGACCGAGATGACCGGCAAGCATGTGCGTGTGTCGAACTCGGCCGGCGCGCAGGTCGAATATTACGTGGCGCCACCCAGCGCTCCGGTCGATCCGCCGCCGGAGAGCAGCTACTTC
>JBEKHQ010000600.1:0-3267 GCA_050012195.1 Bryobacteraceae bacterium
TGGAGTCTCAGAGCGCGCCGGTGATGAGCCGGCCCTCGGGAACACAGACCATCAGCATCCAGCTTCCCAAGCCGAAGCGTCCCGCTTGGTGGATCGCGGCGGCCGTCGTGCTGCTCGCGGCCGTGTCGTTCCTGATTCCCGCCGTGCGTCACCGGATTTTTCCCTCGCGCGCCACCGACTCGAAGGCGGTGCAGCCGGCCATCACCCACTATCTGGCCGTGCTGCCCTTCCGTGCCATGACCGACGAAGAGAACACCAAGTACGTCGCCGATGGCGTGGTCGACTCGCTTTCGGCCAAGCTTTCGGCTCTGAAGAACGTGTACGTGGCTCCCAACAACGCAGTCAACGCCGTCTCCGCGAAGCAAAAGGATCTGCAGAAACTCGCGAAAGCGTTGGGCGTGAAAATGTTGCTCTCGGGAACCGTCACCACCGGGGCCAACAATGCCATCTCGATTACCGTCACGCTGGATGACACCTCGAAACAGAACGGCAGCTTGCTTCATCAGAACTTTTCCGGCGTACGCCAGGATCTGCTGGCGCTTGAGGATCAGATCTTCAGCCAAGTCGCCAACACGCTCCAGATCAAGCAAACCAATGAGGAGCTGGCGCGCAGTACTGCCCATCCAACCGAAAGCACCGGAGCTTATGACCTTTATCTGAAAGGCCGGAACCAGTGGCGGAGCGCCCAGGATGCCAAGGAATTGCAGAGCGCCATGGACCTTTTCAATCAGGCCATCCAGCGCGATCCCCGATTCGCGCTAGCCTATGCGGGTTTAGCGGATGTCGATCGCAGAATGTTCGACCAGACCAAGGATGGAGTCTGGACCCAGAAGGCCCTGGGAGCCGCACAACAGGCCGAAACGCTTAACGACAGTCTGCCCGAAGTGCACTTCACGCTCGGCAGCATCTACACCACCATGGGAAGAACCGCCGAGGGCATCGCCGAGCTGCAGCGAGCCCTGCAGCTTGCCCCCAACTCGGACGAAGCCTTAAGACGCTTGGGCACCGCCTACTTGAAGGCTGGTCGCTCACAGGAGGCTCTCGCCTCTTACACCAAAGCAACCGAGGTCACCCCTGACCTGTGGACCAATTACAACCAGCTCGGGAATGCCTATTTTCAACTAGGTCAGAACGACCAGGCGGCCCGCGCCTATCAACGCGTCACCGAGCTCGAACCCGACCGCAGCGAGGGTTGGGCCAACCTCGGCGCCGTGCTCTACAGGCAGGCAAAGTGGAACGAATGTATCCCTAAGTTTCAGAAAGCCATCGACCTTCAACCGGAGGCCTACCATTACTCCAACCTCGGCGCCACGTACTTCAATCTCGGTCGGTATAGCGATGCGGTGAAGATGTTCGAAAAGGCAGTATCCATGTCGCCCAATGAAGCGGGCTATCACGTGTACCTGGCGGATGCTTATCGTTGGTCCGGTCAAACAGCCAAAGCCAACGCTACATATGATCAGGCAATCAGCCTTGCCTACAAGCTCATTCAGGTAGATCCGCGCGATGCCGAGGCCCTCGGCAACCTCGCGATATCCTACGCCAAACAGGGTAAGACGAAGGAGGCGTTAGACCCCATCGCACGCGCTCGCCAGATTGATGCGAAAAACAACGGGCTGATGTACGATGAGGCCACCGTTGACGCTATCGCCGGAAAAACCGATGAAGCCTTGGCAAGTCTCAAACTTGCCCTCGAGAACGGATACTCTTTGGAAGAGGCGAAAATTGACCCGGAGCTGAAGCAACTCCGGGCAACGCCGGGATTCGCCAAGCTCTTACTCGACATCTCGCGGACATCGAAACAGTAAGCCGGTTTTGCGCAATAGTACTAGTAGTAACAATCTCGCCAAATCGAGTTGCGGCAGTGTACAAAAACCAGCATATCCGATTACAATAGGGCCTGGTGTTTTAGCGCGAAAGGGATTGCTGAATATGATGAGGAATTTGCTGCTGGGAGTCTGCATTCTCTTCGCATTGTCCGTCGCTGCAAAGGCGGATCTCATTGATCCTAAGATCACCACTGGAGGCGGCGACCCGTCGTCTGTATGCTACTCCTCGCCGATCATGGATGTAACTACCGGGATTAACGAAGTCCAGGCGGTATCCACGTGTACTTCAGCGGATCCCGACGTAGTGTATAACTTCATCAACAACCTGGGTAATTTCCCGAAACAGGAAGACCTGGCCGCCATCATTACTGGCTTCACGTTTCAGACGAAGCTTGAGGCAGGACTCACAGGCCTCGCCGCGGATTTCACTTGCGACGCCGGTGGTTATTTCAAAGACTGCAACGGCAGCTACAACTCCTCAACCGGCGTTCTCGATTATGTTTTTTCCGGCGTGAACCCTGCGGACGGAGACGAATACTGTAATGCGAACGATACCCCGAAGGACAATGAATACGGTGAGAAGGAAGGGATACCGGCCTGTGGCGTGTTTCATATTACGTTGACCGGGTTTTTTGGCTCCGACTTGCCCACGACATCCTTCACCAACGCCTTTTTTACCGAGACGCCGGAACCCACTACGATCTTGAGTCTTTCGGGCGGTTTGCTCCTCCTGCTAGCTATCGTGGAGTTTCGCCGCCGGAGGCAGATGGCCCCCGCTATACTCGCACGAACGACACTTAAATAGCCGCGCTGCGGTGCGTACCACCGCGCTCTCATTTACACTGAGTATGTGACGCGTTTTGCCGTCCTGTTCCTATTCCTTAGCTTCCGACTCATTCTCGCTTCCAGCGCGGCTGATCTCGCTCGAGAAATCAGCCAGGTTTCGCTCGATCCCCAGGAGTGCTACCGCGTCATCGAACTTAACTTCTCCAAGGAAGACGTAAAGGTCTACCTCACGTCCGGTTACCTGATCTTCGCCAAACCCATCCAAGGAGCGCGCTATGGCGCCGTGTTCGTAAACACCGCCGAAGCGGGCGACGCGGAAGTCCTGCTGATGCCGCCCACTCGCGGGGAACGGCTATCGCTGGCCACCTTCGCCGGCTCGCCCAATCTGGAAGAGCATTTCAACAGCGCGGTTTTCGTCTTTACCGATGGAACCGGCGACGATCTTCTGGCTCGGCTCCAAGCAGATCCGCGGCCCAAGACGAGTCCGGAACTGGGCCATCTCCTCGCGGATCAGTGGACCTCCGCGCTTCGCAATTTTTCCGCGAGCTTCGAAACCCGATTGGTGGATAATCTCTTGTCCGGCGACCCGAAGTCCGGGTTCTTCTACATGGCGGTGGCCGGAAACCAGTTGCATAACTTTGACATCCTGTAC
>JBEKHQ010000601.1:0-3262 GCA_050012195.1 Bryobacteraceae bacterium
ATCTGGTGGCGGATCCCAGCCAACTGATGGAGTCTGGTTTCCAATTGTCGTTCCTGGCCGTGGCGGCGATCGGCGCGTTCGCGGTTCCGATGCTCGCAGGGAGCTCGGCGCCTTATTCCCGAGGCCTGCATGGAATCGGTGAAGAGAGCCGCGATCCTCGGTTGCCCGCCCGCGCGGCTGCCTTTCGCCTGGAACTGCGACTGCTCGCTGAAACGCTCTGCTACTACCTGCGGCTCCCGCGGAAGTGGCTTTTGCTTGCGCTGGCGTTCGCCGCCCGGCTAGCTTTCTACGCCTGGGAAATCGCGATCGTCTCCACCGCGATCCAGATCGCCGTAGCGCTGCCGATGGCGGTCTATTTCCATCGCATCGCTCTCACCGGTTTCTCGGCGAACATCCTGGTGGTGCCGCTGCTGGGCTTGGTGGTCCCCCTGGGATTCATCGCCGTTTTCACCGGATGGCAATTGCCGGCGCGAATCGCGGAGTGGTTGCTGAAGGAAGGCGAAAAGATCGCCGACTGGCACACGCGCTTCGAGCCGAACTGGCGCGTGCCCGGGCCTCCGTTGTGGCTTGCGCTGGCCTTCTCGGTTTCGTTAGTCCTGCTGGCCTGGGCGATGCGACGCTCGCGCCGCTGGACGTGGGCTTCCAGCGTGGTCGTTCTGGCGCTATTTACGCTTGTTTTCCGACACCCTTTTCCGGCCGCCGTCGCGCCGCATCAACTCGAACTCACGGCCATCGACGTCGGCCAGGGCGACAGTCTGCTGGTCGCGTTTCCAGACTCGAAGTTGATGGTGATCGACGGCGGCGGCGTGCTGTCTTTCGGCAGGCACGTCAAGCCACGTTTCGATACCGGCGAAGACGTGGTGTCGCCGTATCTTTGGACGCGTTCCATCCGGAAGATCGACATCCTGGTGTTGACGCACGCGCATGACGACCACGCCGGCGGCCTGCCCGCCATCATCGAGAATTTCCACCCCCGCGAACTTTGGACCGGCGCCACTCCATCCAGCGCCGCATGGACCGCCGTGCGCAAGGCCGCGCTCGCCGAGAAGACCAAGATCGTCGCGCTGACCAGCGGGGCAAGTTTCAAATATGGGGATGCTCAAATCGAGGTGCTGTCGCCGCCCGTGGATTATCTTCCCGGCGACAGTCCCAAGAATAACGACTCACTGGCGCTGCGCGTCACCTATGGCCAGCGGTCGTTCTTGCTCACGGGCGACATGGAGAAGCCCATGGAAGCGCGGCTGCTTGCCTCGGGCCAGACGGTCCAAGCCGACGTGCTGAAGGTGGGCCATCATGGCAGCAACACGTCCAGCACGGACCCGTTTCTGGACGCCGTCGCCCCCGCTTACGCCGTGATTTCGGACGGGTTCGAGAATTCGTTCCACCACCCCCACCCGCAGGTGTTGGCGCGCCTGGCGGCCCATCATGCCGAGGTCCTGCGCACCGATCACGAGGGTTTGATCACCGTCCGGACCGACGGCCGGCGGATCTGGGTGGAAACCTTCAGCGCGGCCCGAGCATCGCACCAAGTGTACCCGGCATCGGCTGTTTCGGCGCCTGGCTTTTGAACATGTTTTTTGAATATGGGACTTAGCGCCTGAAGTGCTGGTACCATGGAGTCACCCGAGGTTTCTTATACAAATGACTACCCGCCGGTGTCTGCGCTTCGCTCTGCTGGCCGCCTTCTGGCTCCCGGTTCATGTCCCGCTTGCGGCTCAGTCCGTGGCGGACTTGAACGCCAGCATCAAAAAGTTCACGCAGGTTTATGAAGCCGTGGAAGCGAACTTCGCCGACAAGGTGGATCCGGATAACATCGTGTTTCGCGGCGCCATCCCCACCATGCTGCGCACGCTGGATCCGCATTCCAATTTCTTCGATCCGAAAGCCTACGCGCTGATGCGCGAGAGCCAGAGCGGCCACTATTACGGGGTTGGAATGTACGTCGGATCGCCCGAGGGCAAAGTGATCGTGATGTATCCGTTTCAAGGCTCGCCGGCTTTTCGCGCCGGTCTACATCCGGCGGATCAGATTGTCGCGGTGGACGACACCAACACCGAGCGCTCTACCGTGAATCAGGTTTCCGGCATGCTCAAAGGACCCAAGGGTACGCCGGTCACCGTGACCGTGAAGCGCCAAGGGAAACCTACGCCGCTGCACTTCAGCGTCACGCGCGACAACGTTCCGCGCGGCAGCGTCAACTACGCGTTCTGGATCAGTCCCGGGATCGCCTACATGCGCATCGAGGCCTTCAACGAAACCACTAGCCATGAAGTGGATCAGGCGCTGGCGCGTTTTCCCGAAAGCGCCATCGAGGGCTTGATCCTGGACATCCGCGATAACGGCGGCGGATTGGTGCAGGAAGCCGTCAACGTGGCGGATCGCTTCTTGCGCAAAGGCCAGTTGATCGTATCGCATCACGGCCGCGCATCGGCGGAAACGAAGTTCATCGCCAAGCACGGCGAGCGCGGACGCGAGTATCCCATCGTCGTGATGGTGAATCGCGGTACGGCGTCGGCTTCCGAGATTCTCTCCGGCGCGCTGCAGGATCATGACCGCGCCTGGATTTTCGGCGAGAGCACGTTCGGCAAGGGGCTGGTGCAAGCGCCGTTCCCGCTCTCCGGCAACAGCGCTCTGCTGCTGACCATCGCGAAGTATTACACGCCCAGTGGCCGCTTGATTCAGCGCGATTATGCCCACCAAGGACTCTACGAATACCTGAGCCGCACCGAGGGCCAGAACAATCCCAAGGACATGAAGAAGACCGATAGCGGGCGCATTGTCTTCGGCGGCGACGGCATCACGCCCGACGAAAAATATGAGGCGCCGAAAGCCACCCGCATGCAAGCGGAACTGGTGGGCGGCCTGGTATTCTTCTTCTACGCGCCCGAATACTTCGCGACGCACGATGTCCATCTTGCCAAGGATTGGCAGCCCGACGATACGGTGTTGGAGGATTTCAAGGCGTTCATGGTGAAACGGCATGTCGATTTCACTCCGGCGGATTTCGAGCGGGAACGTTCCTGGATTCGCGACCGTCTGCGCGAAGAGCTGTTCATCACCGCCTTCAGCAAGGAAGACTCGGACCGTCTGGCGTTCCTGAACGATCCGGAAGTGCACAAGGCCGTCGAGTCGCTGCCGGCTTCCAAAGCGCTGCTCGAGAAGGCGCATGATGTCGTCGCGCGGCAGGCCGGCAAATCGCCCGTTCCCGCCGACGCCCAGTAAACGCTTACTCCAACCGCCCCGAGTTCCCGTCCGCTGCCTG